>NZ_JBEAFQ010000009.1:0-145639 GCF_040062275.1 Klebsiella sp. GW_Kp182
GCCAGCGTTCAATCTGAGCCATGATCAAACTCTTCAATTTAAGTTTGATGCTCGTAGAATTAAACTTCGTAATGAATTACGTGTTCACTCTTTGAGACTTGGTATTCATTTTTCGTCTTGCGACGTTAAGAATCCATGTCACTTTGAGTGCCCACACAGATTGTCTGATAAATTGTTAAAGAGCAGTGCAACGCGGCTTTCGCTCACCGTTGCGAGGTGGCGTATATTACGCTTTCCTCATTCAGAGTCAAGCGTTTAATTTCGCTTTTCTCTGCCGGTATTCATCGCTGAATCCCGCTGACCCGGCGGGCTGTAAGCCGTTGTTCCGTGTCAGTGGAGGCGCATTATAGGGAGTTATTCCGAAGTGACAAGGGCTAAATGCAAAAAACTTTTTAACCGCCTCTTTTTTCATCATTACGGCGCGTAATGTAGCAAAAAACCGGCGTTTTGCCGTTTTAACCAACGAAGTAAGCCGCCAGATGGCATACTGGTAAGGTAAAAAAGAGAAAGGAACGGCACGTATGTCTTTAAGCGCACAGCAGTTGGCGGCACAAAAGAATATCTCCTGGGTATTAGCGGAGAAGCTGGCTCAAAAAATTTTGACCGGTGAATATCAGCCAGAAAGTATCCTTCCAGGCGAGATGGAACTGGGCGAGCAGTTTGGCGTGAGCCGCACCGCCGTGCGTGAAGCGGTGAAGACGCTAGCGGCAAAAGGCATGCTTTTACCACGACCGCGCATCGGAACGCGGGTGATGCCACGCAGCAGCTGGAACTTTCTCGATAAAGAACTCCTGGCCTGGTGGTTAACAGAAGATAACTTCTCCGATGTTGTCAGCCATTTCCTCGTGATGCGCGGCAGTCTGGAACCTCAAGCCTGTTTTCTGGCGTCAACCTCAGGGACGCCGGAGCAAAAAGCCCAGCTCAACGCTTTGATGGAGGAGATGGTTGAGCTGAAGAGGAACTTTCAGCGCGAACGCTGGATTGAAGTCGATATGGCCTGGCATGAACATATATATGAAATGAGCGGCAACCCTTTCCTGATCTCTTTCGCTTCTTTATTTCATTCGGTCTATCACACCTACTTCACGTCGATTACGCAGAATGAAGTGGTGAAACTGGATCTGCACCAGGCAATCGTTGATGCCATTCTGGATAGCGACGGCTTGCGGGCGCTGAGCGCCTGCCAGGCGTTGTTGAGCGCTCCCAACCATTCCGATAAATAGCAAGGGTATCGAATGACCAAAAAGAAAGCCCGCAGTATGGCCGGGCTGCCATGGATCGCAGCGATGGCTTTTTTTATGCAGGCGCTCGACGCCACCATTCTGAATACAGCCCTTCCCGCTATCGCCCATAGTCTCAACCGTTCACCGCTAGCGATGCAGTCGGCCATTATCAGCTATACGCTGACGGTGGCCATGCTTATCCCGGTCAGCGGTTGGCTGGCCGACCGCTTCGGCACGCGAAAAGTGTTTATCATCGCCGTCAGCCTGTTTACCCTCGGTTCCCTGGCCTGCGCGCTTTCCAACTCCCTGATGGAACTGGTTATCTTCCGCGTCATTCAGGGCATCGGCGGGGCCATGATGATGCCGGTAGCCAGGCTGGCGCTACTGCGCGCCTATCCGCGCAGCGAACTGCTGCCGGTGCTCAACTTCGTCACGATGCCTGGACTGGTCGGCCCTATCCTCGGTCCCGTGCTCGGCGGCGTACTGGTGACCTGGGCCAGCTGGCACTGGATTTTCCTGATTAATATTCCCATCGGTATTATCGGGATCGTGTATGCCCGCAAGTATATGCCGGATTTCACCACGCCACGGCGCCGCTTCGACACGCTCGGTTTTATCCTGTTTGGCCTGAGCCTGGTTCTGTTTTCCAGCGGAATCGAGCTGTTTGGCGAGAAAATTGTCGCCACATGGATGGCTCTGGCGGTAATCGCCCTGAGCATCGTTTTACTGTGGACCTATATTCGTCACGCTCGCCGCCATCCCACGCCGCTCATTTCGCTTTCTTTATTTAAGACGCATACTTTCTCTGTCGGGATTGCGGGAAACCTGGCCACGCGCCTGGGTACCGGTTGCGTTCCGTTCCTGATGCCGCTGATGTTACAGGTTGGCTTCGGTTATCCGGCGATCGTCGCCGGCTGCATGATAGCGCCTACGGCTATTGGTTCGATTATTGCGAAATCAACCGTCACCCAGATTCTTCGCTGGTTTGGTTACCGTAAAACGCTGGTTGGGGTCACGATATTTATTGGTCTGATGATCGCTCAGTTTTCGCTGCAATCGCCGGATATGTCGATCTGGATGCTGCTGCTGCCGCTCTTCATTCTGGGAATGGCAATGTCCACCCAGTTCACCTCCATGAACACCATCACGCTCGCCGATTTAACAGATGAAAACGCCAGCAGCGGCAACAGCATGTTGGCCGTAACGCAGCAGCTATCGATCAGTCTCGGGGTCGCCGTTAGCGCGGCGGTGCTGCGGTTTTATGAAGGATTCGATAGCGCAAATACCATCGAGCAGTTTCACTACACCTTTATTACTATGGGGGTTATTACCGTGGTATCGGCGCTGGTATTTACCTTATTAAGAGCAAAAGATGGCCGCAACCTGATTAAGGAGCGGCATAAGCGTTAGGCTGAGCCGCGAACCACCAGCTCGGGGGTTAACTGTACGCGCTGCTGTTTTTGTCCCGGGTCGGCCATACGGTGAATCAGCACATCGATGGCCAGCTCGCCCAGTTCATCTTTCGGTTGATGAATTGTGGTTAACGGCGGCGTCATATAGCGCGCCAGTTCAATGTCGTCATAGCCTACCAGCGCCATATCCTGTGGGATACGCAGACCGCCCTGATAAAGGGCCTGATAGGCGCCTACCGCCATCGCATCGTTACCGATAAACACCGCCTGCGGCAGCGCTGGCAGCATCAGCAGCTTCTGCATGGCGCTGAAACCGCCGCCAAACTCAAAATCGCTGCTAATCACATATCCTTCAGGTACCGTGAGTCCGGCTCGGGCCATCGCTTCCTGATATCCCTCCAGGCGCAGTCGGGCAGGAGTTTTATCCAGCGGACCCGCAATACAGGCAATCCGCGTATAGCCCTGGTCGATCAGATACTGCGTCGCCATATCGCCGCCCAGCAGAGAGTTATCCTGAATCAGATCGCTATCGCCGTCGAACGGCGCCCAGTCCATCATCACCGTCGGTACAGAAGGGTAGCGCTGCATAATCTCCGGCGAAGGTTGATGCGTTTCAGTGCACAGCAGCAGTAAACCATCGACGCGCTTTTGCATCAGCGTCTCCAGATTACGGTTCATCCGCTGTTCATCGCCTTCGGTATTACATAGCACAAGGCTATAACCCCGTTCAAAGCAGCTGCGCTCCACGCCGCGCACCAGCTCCGAGTAAAACGGATTGGTACTGGCGGTAATGAGCATGCCTATGGTGCGGGTTTGATTTAATTTGAGGCTGCGCGCCAGCGCGGACGGCGCGTAGTTCAGGCTCTTAATCGCGGCGTCGACTTTAGCGGTAATCGCTTCGCTAACGAAACGATCTTTGTTGATGACATGAGAAACCGTCGAAGTGGAAACGCCCGCAATGCGGGCTACATCCTTCATGGTAGCCAATCGTTACCCCTGTTGACGTAAAAATTCGTCTATTTCTTTTCGCCAGGGCACGGAGGGCTGAGCCCCTTTGCGGGTGACGGCGATAGCAGCGGCGGCATGGGCAAAACGAATCGCCTGCGCCAGTTCACTACCTTCAAGCAGCGCGGTGACCAGCGCACCATTAAAGGTATCGCCAGCGGCGATGGTATCAACCGCCTGCACTTTAAAACCGGGAACCCGACGACCTTCACCTTCGCTGCTGGCCCAAACGCCACGGCTGCCAAGCGTAATGATCACCGTACCAATACCTTTATCATGGAGCACTTTGGCGGCTTTTGCCGCATCATCGTCGCTTTCTACGCGAACGCCGGTGAGCTTTTCCGCTTCGGTCTCGTTAGGGGTAATGATATCCACCAGCGTGAGCAGTTCATCGGGCAGTTCACGTGCCGGCGCCGGATTGAGGATAACTGAGGTTTGATTCTGGTGAGCGATTTTCGCCGCGGCCAGTACGCTTTCCAGCGGCGATTCCAGCTGCATCAGCAGCGCCTGCGCGCCGGCAATACGCTCTTTTTCCGCATCAACCTGAGCCACGCTGAGCGCGGCGTTAGCGCCAGCATGAATACCGATAGTATTCTCACCTTCAGCGTTAACAAAAATCAGCGCCACGCCGGTTGATTCTCCGGCAACGGCCCTGATCGGCGCGACGTCGATATTATCGCTTTTCAGCTGACGACGAACGCGTTCGCCAATATCATCATCGCCGGTACAGGCGATAAAGGCGATATTGGCTCCGCTGCGTCCGGCAGCAACCGCCTGGTTTGCGCCCTTACCGCCAAAAGCGACCTGATAGTGATGACCGGTAACGGTTTCACCCGGCGTTGGGAAGGCGTCAAGATTCAGGATGTGATCGGCGTTGATACTGCCAAGGACGACAAGTTTGCCTGCGGTTTTCATAATCAATATTCCCGGAAAGCGCGCCACCGGAATCCGGTGGCGCATGCCCTGCTTTTCTTTATTATGTTGTCCCTCGGACCGTCGCCGATCCGAATCGCACATTATTGCTTAATGACCAGTTTCAACTCAACCGGATAGCTGGTTTCCACTTTTTCGCCCTTCAGCACTTTATCGGCTGTCTCAACGCCTTTCACGCCGATCTGTTCCGGTAACTGGGCGATGGTCGCTGCCAGTTTGCCACTATTTACCGCTTTTTCGCCATCCGGAGTGCCGTCAAATCCAACAACCATCACATCAGATTTGCCTGCCGTTTGCAGGGCACGCAGCGCGCCCAGCGCCATTTCATCGTTTTGGGCGAATACGGCCTGTACATCAGGATGCGCCGTCAGCAGGTTCTGCATGACGTTCAGGCCCTTGGTACGGTCAAAATCTGCCGGCTGGCTGGCCAGAACGTTAAACTTATGCGCAGCAACGGCCTGCTGGAAACCTTCGCCACGCTCGCGCGCCGCGGACGTCCCGGCAATGCCCTGTAGTTCAATGATCTTCGCGCTTTCACCGACTTTCTTCGCGATATAGTCACCGGCCATCTTACCGCCCAGCACGTTATCAGACGCGATATGGCTCACCACGTCGCCTTTTGACGCCTGACGGTCGAGGGTGATAACCGGAATTTTAGCCTGGTTAGCCAGCTTCACGGCGTTACCCACCGCATCGGAATCCGTTGGGTTGATCAGCAGCAGTTTGGTACCACGAACGGTTAAATCCTGCACGTTAGCCAGCTCTTTGGCCGGGTTATTCTGAGAGTCCAGAACCACCAGGTTATAGCCCAGTTTGTCCGCTTCTTTTTGCGCGCCATCCTTCAGCGAGACAAAGAACGGGTTGTTAAGGGTTGAGATAACCAGAGCGATAGTGTCTTTTGCCATCGCGTTTGCGCTTACGGTCGCACTTAACGCTACAGCAGAGACCAGGGTCGCCAGTTTTTTCATATTCATAGTTAAGATGTCCTGTAGAGTTATCAGTTACTGCTTCTTGTTATCTACCAGTACCGCCAGCAAAATAACCACCGCTTTCACGATCATCTGGTAATAGGATGAAACGCCTAATAAATTCAGTCCGTTGTTCAGAAAGCCAAGGATCAACGCGCCAATCAGCGTCCCGACAATACGGCCTTTACCGCCCGCAAGGCTGGTACCGCCGAGCACCACCGCCGCAATCGCATCCAGTTCATATCCGGTGCCCGCCGTCGGCTGCGCGGAAGAGAGACGCGCGACCTCAATAATGCCGGCCAGCGAGGCCAGCATGCCGCACAAAGAATAGACGATGATTTTAACTTTATTCACGCTGATGCCGGAAAGACGCGTTGCCGCTTCGTTGCCGCCGAGCGCGTAGATATAACGACCCAGGCGGGTATGGTGCAGCATGTACCAGGCGGCCAGGAAGACGATCGCCATAATCCACACCGGCGTTGGGATCCCAAGCGGACGGCCAATCCCGAACCAGCCAAACAGATCGGCGTTGTCGGTAAAGCCGGTGTTTACCGGGCTGCCGTTGGTATACACCATCGTCACGCCGCGCAGCAGCAACATCATGACCAGCGTGGCGATAAATGCCTGTACGCGCCCTTTCGCCACGATTACGCCGGTCACGGCGCCAATTGCCGCACCTAACGCCAGCGCAGCGGCCACCGCCACCAGCGCGTTGACCTCAATCCCCACAATGGAAGCCGCCACCGCGCCGGTCAGCGCCAGCAGGGAGCCGACGGACAGGTCGATGCCCGAAGTCAGGATAACCAGCGTCATCCCAACCGCCATAATGGCGTTAACTGAAGTCTGCTGCAGAATATTGAACAGGTTATTCACGGTAAAAAAGTTGGGGCTCATGGTCGAGACAATCGCAATCAGCACCAGCAGGGCAATCAGCGATTTTTGCTCCATCAGCCACGCTTTTGTGAAGTAGCGACGACCAGAAACAGCCGGGTTATTCATCTTTTTTACTCCTGATTCACACGGTTAAGCTTGCCCACAGCGGCAGCCATCAATACTTCCTGGGTGGCCTGCTCGCGTGTGAATTCACCGCCGAGGTGCCCTTCATGCATCACCATGATGCGATCGCTCATGCCCAGCACTTCCGGCATCTCCGAAGAGACCAGAATGATGCTCAGGCCTTCGGCTTTAAACTGGTTAATCAGCTGGTAGATCTCTTTCTTCGCCCCGACGTCGACGCCGCGGGTCGGTTCATCAAGAATCAGCACCTTCGGACGGGTCATCAAGCCGCGGGCAATCGCCACCTTCTGCTGGTTACCGCCCGATAGCAGCCCAATAGCCTGCTCCATCGACGGCGTTTTCACATTAAACAGGCGGATAAAATCACCTACCGCCTGCTGTTCATCTTTATGCTTCAGGCTACCGCCGCCGCGGCTGAAGTAACGCAGCGCGGTGAGCGACATATTCTCTTTAACCGACATGCCGAGCACTAAACCATCGCGCTTGCGGTCTTCGGAGATATAAACAATGCCGTTGGCCAGGCCATCCTGCGGAGAACGCGTAATGACCTCATGCCCATCCAGGGTAACCGATCCGCTGCTGCGCGGCAGCGCACCGTACAGCACCTTCATCAGTTCGGTTCGTCCGGCGCCCATCAGCCCGGCGACGCCGAGGATTTCGCCCTGGCGCAGAATAAAGGAGATGTTCTCCACCCCTGATCCACACAGGTTGTCGACCTTAAGGCGAACCGCGCCCGGAGCTTTGTCCAGATGCGGATACTGATCCTCCAGCTTGCGGCCGACCATCATCTCAATCAGCAGATCTTCATCCAGGCTGGCCACTTCGCGCTCGGCGATAAACTGCCCATCGCGGAAGACCGTGACGTCATCGCAAATCTCGAAGATCTCTTTCATACGGTGAGAGATATAGACAATACCGCGCCCCTGCGATTTCAGTTCGCGGATCACGCGGAACAGGGATTCGGTCTCGGTGTCGGTTAGCGCGTCGGTGGGCTCATCCATAATGATGACCTTCGACTCAAAGCTCAGCACTTTAGCGATCTCGACCATCTGCTGATCGCCGATCGACAAATCGCCCACCAGCTTTTGGCTGTTGAAGCGTAAGTTCAGCTTTGCCAATAGCTTGTCAGCTTCGGCATACATCGTTTTCCAGTCAATTTTGCCAAAGCGATTCACAAACTCACGACCGAGGAAAATATTCTCGGCGATCGTCAGCTGGGGGATCAGGTTGAGTTCCTGGTGAATGATGCCGATTCCGGCTTCCTGAGAAGATTTAGGTCCGTTGAAGGTGGTCTCTTTCCCCAACCACAGCAGCGAACCGGCATCGCGGGAGTAGATACCGGTCAGCACCTTCATCATGGTGGACTTGCCGGCACCGTTCTCCCCGACCAGCGCCATCACGCGGCCTGGATAGACATTTAGCGAGGCGCCGGAGAGCGCCTTGACGCCAGGGAACGCTTTATCGATCCCTTTTAGTTGCAATAAGGCTTCCATATCGGCGACCTCAGAACGTCACGCCGGCACAGAGAATAACGTTCGCATACGGGGAACACTCCCCGCTGCGAATCACCGCCTGACTGTCTGCGGTTTCTTTTTTAAACTGCTCATGACTGGTGTAACGAATTTCAATGGTGTTTCCCTGGTGCTGCTGCAGCTGCTCAAGGTGAGTGAGCAACGTCGCATGGAGCTGCGGATTAAGGGTTTTAATCTCTTCCGCCAGGATAGCCGCTTCAACCTGCATTTCGCTCGTCACCACCTCCAGAACCTGCATAAAGGAGGGAACCCCGTGGGTTAACGCCATATCAATACGCGTGCTGCTGCGGGGAACCGGTAAACCAGCGTCGCAAACAACCAGCGTATCGGTATGCCCCAGACGGGAGATGACCGACGAGATATCAGCATTGAGGACGGTACCTTTTTTCATTTTCTCTTTTGCTCCATTAGCGAAACGTTTCGCTGGTATAAGTATTAGCAATAAGAGAACAGAAAACCATCACCAGATGTGAGAATTGTGATCGTCATCGAAACGTTTCGCAACGCAGCAGCGAGAAAGTCTGAAGCGAGCAGATAAAACAAAAAAGCCCTTCATCAAGAAGGGCCTTAGCGAATCAGATCTCAACCTGGGTGCCGAGCTCAATAACCCGGTTAGGCGGGATTTCGAACTGGTCCGGCGCCCGCAGGGCGTTGCGCTGCAGCAGCAGATACAGCTTGCCGCGCAGGCGCAGATACCACGGCCGCTTGCCGATGATCAACGACTCATGCGACATAAAGAAGGAGGTCTCCATCATCCGGCAGCTCAGGCCTTCCAGCCCGCAGCGGTGGAAAACCTCTTCGACGTTCGGCGTTTCGCGCCAGCCGTAGCTGGCAACGACGCGCCAGAACGACGGCGATATCTGTTCAATCTGCACGCGACGAACGTTATGTACGTACGGCGCGTCTTCGGTACGCAGCGTGAGCAAAATCACCCGCTCGTGCAGCACCTTGTTATGCTTCAGGTTGTGCAACAGCGCGAAAGGAATCACGTTCAGCGCCCGGGACATATAAACAGCGGTACCCGGCACGCGAACCGGCGGCGATTTTTCAAGAGAAGAGATCATCGCCTCCAGAGAATTACCGTGCTCATGCATCCGACGCAGAAGGCGGAAACGCTCGCTCTTCCAGGTGGTCATGATGGTAAACATCACCAGACCGAGGGTCAGAGGCAGCCAGCCGCCGGAGACGATTTTATCGAGGTTCGCGGAGAAGAGCGGGATATCAATGCACATAAAGGCAACCAGCAGCAGCGCCACAACAAACTTATTCCAGTGCCAGTTTTGCCGCGCCACCGTCGTGAACAGAATGGTGGTCAGCACCATCGTTCCCGTCACCGCAATACCGTATGCCGCCGCCAGATTCGAGGAGTGCTCAAAGTTAACAATCACGATGACCACCGAGATATAGAGCAGCCAGTTGATAAACGGGATGTAAATCTGCCCGGACTCCATTTCCGAGGTGTGAATAATACGCATCGGCGACAGGTACCCCAGACGCACGGCCTGGCGAGTCAGAGAGAAGACGCCGGAGATAACCGCCTGGGAAGCGATAACCGTCGCCAGGGCGGCAATGATCAGCATTGGGATCAGCGCCCACTCCGGCGCCAGCAGAAAGAACGGGTTTTTAATCGCTTCCGGATGTTTAAGCAGCAGCGCCCCCTGACCAAAGTAGTTCAGTACCAGCGAAGGCAGCACGACCGAAAACCAGGCCAGGCGAATCGGCAATTTGCCGAAATGCCCCATGTCGGCATACAGCGCTTCCACGCCGGTAATCGACAGCACCACCGCCCCCAGCGCCACAAACGAGACGGTTTTATATTCGAGGAAGAAATGAACCGCCCAGTAAGGGTTCAACGCCTGCAGCACTTCAGGGTTAGCGAAAATACTGCGCGCGCCCAGTACCGCCAGCAGCAGGAACCAGATCAGCATAATCGGCGCGAACAGCTTACCCACCATGCTGGTACCGTGCTTTTGAATGGCAAATAGCAGCGTCAGGACAATGATGGATATGGGCACAACCCAGGTATCCAGGTCCGGAGCGATAATTTCCAGACCTTCTATCGCCGACATCACCGAGATGGCAGGGGTAATGACCACCTCGCCATAAAAGAAGCTGCCGCCGATAAGCCCAAGGATCACCAGGATGGACGTGGCGCGCGCGGAAGTGTTTCGCCCCGCCAGCGACATTAACGTCAGGATCCCGCCTTCACCGGCGTTATCTGCCCGCATCACGAAGGTGATGTATTTGAGTGAAACAGTAAGAATTAATAGCCAAAAAATGAGCGACAGGAAGCCAAAAACAGCATCACGCTCAACGCCAAAGCCAAACTGACCTGACAGACATTCACGAAGTGTATACAGTGGACTGGTGCCGATATCGCCGTATACCACGCCGATTGCCGCCAGCGTTATTGCCGGCAGCGATTGCTTATTATCAGTGCTCATAGACTAGTCTTTTCGTTTATAAAACAAATGTGTGCCTAGTCCCTTGGCCCACAAAAAGCGCACAGTATGCACGATTATTTGCTGAATCGTACCCCTAACTGACATCATCTTAACCTGACTCAAAGAAAATAAATCGATTCTTCAGGCTATTACCACCCCTAATCAAACATCTATACTCGACCTAACAACGACATTCTAAAAAGCACGCAACTCTATTATGGCTCAATCACATTTACTGGCAGAAAGAATTTCCCGGCTCAGCGCCGCGCTGGAAAAAGGACTCTTCGAACGCAGCCACGCAATACGCCTTTGCCTGCTTGCCGCCCTCAGCGGCGAGAGCGTTTTTCTGCTGGGCCCGCCGGGGATCGCCAAAAGCCTGATTGCCCGTCGCCTCAAGTTCGCCTTCCAGCAGGCTCGCGCATTTGAATACCTGATGACCCGTTTCTCCACGCCGGAAGAGGTCTTTGGCCCACTCTCCATTCAGGCGCTGAAAGATGAAGGGCGCTACGAACGTTTGACCGCCGGCTATCTTCCGGAAGCTGAAATTGTTTTTCTCGATGAGATCTGGAAAGCGGGCCCGGCAATTCTCAATACGCTGCTGACGGCGATAAACGAACGCCATTTCCGCAACGGGGCGACCGAAGAGAAGATCCCCATGCGCCTGCTGGTGGCGGCGTCGAACGAGCTCCCGGAGGCAGACAACAGTCTGGAAGCCTTATACGATCGTATGCTTATTCGCCTATGGCTGGATAAGGTACAGGATAAAACGAACTTCCGCTCAATGCTGATAAGCCAGCAGGACGAGAACAGTAATCCTGTCCCGGCGAGTTTGCAGGTCAGCGACGAGGAATTTCTGCAATGGCAGCAGGATATCGGCAGCGTGAAGCTACCGGACAGCGTATTTGAACTGATTTTCCAGCTGCGCCAGCAGCTGGATACGTTGCCAAACGCGCCCTACGTCTCAGATCGTCGCTGGAAAAAAGCTATTCGTCTGCTGCAGGCCAGCGCCTTTTTCAGCGGCCGCGACACCATTGCGCCAATAGACCTGATCCTGCTGAAGGATTGCCTGTGGCACAATATTGAGACGATGAATCTGATGTCCGTGCAGATTGAGACCTTAATGACCAGCCACGCCTGGCAGCAGCAGGCGATGCTCACCCGCCTCGGGTCGATTATTCAACGGCGCATTCAGCTTCAACAGCAGCAAAGCGATAAGACCGCGCTAAAAGTCACCCGTCTCGGCGGGATGTTCAGCCGTAAACCTCATTATGAACTGCCTGCTGAAGTGCAGGACCCCACGCTAACGCTGCTTCTCCAGCAGCCGCTAAAACTGCACGACCTGGAAGTGATTCATATTACGTTTGTTCGTGAAGAGCTTGCTCACTGGCTGGAGAAAGGGGGTGAGATCCGCGGCAAGCTCAACGGCATTGGTTTTGCCCAGCAGCTGAATATGGATGTCGATACCAGCCAGCATCTGGTCGTGCGCGATGTGAGCCTGCAGGGGTCGCGACTCTCCCTGCCCGGTAGCGAATCACGGGAAAATATGCCGGCAGAAATCAGGCAACAGCTGGAGGCGCTGGACGACGAATGGCATCAGCAACATAACCGCTTCAGCGAACAGCAAAAATGTCTGTTTATTCCCGGCGAGTGGCTGGGGCGCATTGAAGCCAGCCTGCAGGACGTGGGAACGCAGATTAAACAGGCCCGCCAGTCATGACGCTGGACATGCTGAATGTCATGCTGGCAGTCGGCGAAGAGGGCATGATCGATGAGATGCTGCTGGCCCTGCTGGCAGCGCCTCAACTCGCGGTATTCTTTGAAAAATTTCCGCGGCTCAAAAATATTATCGCCGCCGACATTCCTCGCTGGCGGGAAGCGGTCAGATCGCGACTAAAAGAGACCAACGTCCCGCCCGAGCTGGATGCGGAAGTTCAGTGCTATCAGCAATCACAGCGGCTTTCCACCTCGCAGTTTATCGTCCAGCTGCCGCAAATTCTGAGCCAGCTGCATAAGCTGCACTCCCCTTTTGCCAGCCAGGCGCAGCAGCTGGTGGACAACAACAGCACCTTTACGCCGGCGCTGCACACGTTATTCCTTCAGCGCTGGCGTCTGAGCCTGGTGGTGCAGGCAACCTCTCTTAATCAGCAGCTGCTGGATGAAGAGCGCGATCAGCTGCTGAGCGAAGTTCAGGAGCGCATGACCCTCAGCGGCCAGCTCGAGCCCGTGCTGGTGGAGAATGATAATGCGGCGGGACACCTGTGGGACATGAGCGCCGGAGAGCTGAAGCGAGGCGATTACCAGCTGATCGTTCGCTACGGGGACTTTTTAAGCCAACAACCTGAACTCATGCAGCTCGCCGAACAGCTGGGGCGCTCGCGTGAAGCGAAAGCGGTGCCGAAAAAAGATGCGCCGATGGAGACCTTCCGCAGCCTGGTGCGCGAACCGGCTACCGTACCGGAGCAGGTCGACGGTCTTCAGCAGAGCGACGATATTCTACGTCTGCTGCCGCCTGAGCTGGCCACCCTCGGCATCACCGAGCTGGAGTTTGAGTTCTACCGCAAGCTGGTTGAAAAGCAGCTGCTGACCTATCGACTACACGGCGATGCGTGGAAGGAAAAGATCACCGAACGGCCGGTAACGCGCCAGGACGTTGATGAACAGCCGCGCGGGCCGTTTATCGTCTGCGTCGATACTTCCGGCTCAATGGGCGGTTTCAATGAACAGTGCGCCAAGGCGTTTTGTCTGGCGCTGATGCGGGTCGCTCTGGCGGATAACCGCCGCTGCTTCATTATGCTGTTTTCCAGCGAAGTGGTGCACTACGAACTCACCGGCCCGCAGGGGCTGGAACAGGCGATTCGTTTCTTGAGCCAGCGCTTTCGCGGCGGCACCGATCTGGCCAGCTGCTTCCGGGCGGTGATTGAGCGTATGCAGAATCCGCAGTGGGTCGATGCTGATGCGGTGGTGATTTCTGATTTTATCGCCCAGCGCTTGCCGGATGAGGTGATCAATAAGGTGGGAGAGCTACAGCATAAACATCAACATCGTTTTCATGCGGTGGCGATGTCGGTACACGGCAAGCCCGGCATTATGCGCGTATTCGATCATATCTGGCGCTTTGATACCGGGTTGCGTAGCCGCCTGCTGAGACGCTGGCGGCGTTAATCACTGATTAAAGAAGCGCAGCAACGCTCTGACGAACCTGGGTTGGCCACACGCCGCACTGCACCTGGCCGATATGCTCAAGCTGCAGCAGCAGCATCGTCAGGCGAGACTGGCCAATGCCGCCGCCAATCGTCTGCGGCATCTCTCCGCGCAGCAGCGCCTGGTGCCATTCCAGCTGCAGGCGATCTTCGTCGCCGGTCATCGCGAGCTGACGCTTCAGCGCTTCGGCATCGACGCGGATCCCCATTGAAGAGAGCTCGAATGCATCTTCAAGCACCGGGTTCCACACCAGAATATCACCGTTCAGACCGGCATAGCCTTCAGCGGCAGGCGTGCTCCAGTCATCGTAATCCGGCGCGCGAACGTCGTGACGCTGGCCATCGGAAAGCTTGCCGCCGATACCGATCAGGAATACCGCGCCCAGCTCTTTCGCGATCGCCCGCTCGCGGCCCTTGGCATCAAGATCCGGATAGCGGCTTAAAAGCTCCTCGCTGTGAACAAACTGGATCGTCTCCGGCAAGAAAGGCGTAAGGCCAAATTCTTTACTGACGGCGTCTTCGGTCGCTTTGATCCCGGCATAGATCGCTTCAACGGTTGCTTTCAGCGTGCCGCTGTGGCGCTCTCCGTCGCCCATTACGCGCTCCCAGTCCCACTGGTCAACGTAAACGGAATGGATGGGAGTTAATCGGTCTTCATCGGGGCGAAGGGCCTTCATGTGCGTGTACAGCCCTTCGCCCGCGCTGAAGTCGTGTTGTCCCAGGGTTTGACGTTTCCACTTCGCCAGTGAATGAACCACTTCGAACTGGGCGTCTGGCAGTGTTTTCACTTTAACCTGAACCGCTTTTTCGCAACCAGAGAGGTTATCCTGGGTCCCATCGCCCACGCGGCTTAAGATCGGCGCCTGGACTTCGATCAGGCCGAGCTTCTCTTCAAGCTGGCGGGAAAAGTGTGACTTAACGAAACTAATCTGGCGTTGTTTTGCGATGTATGCGGTTTTCATTTTTTATAACTCCTGCGTCCTGTTGCCATTGATTAAGCAACAAAACAGCGCTGCAATTCAATAATCCAACAACAAAAAGCCTGCATCGATTTTGATTCATTAAAATTTGAGGCTAAAATAGAAATATTCGTCAAACTTCATAAGAAAAACCTATGGAAAATTATCAGATCGACAATCTGGACCGCGGCATTCTAGAGGCCTTAATGGCCAACGCGCGCACCGCCTATGCTGAACTGGCAAAACAGTTTGGCGTCAGCCCGGGGACCATTCACGTGCGGGTAGAGAAAATGAAGCAGGCCGGAATTATTACCGGCGCACGCATCGACGTCAGCCCCAAGCAGCTGGGTTACGATGTAGGATGTTTTATCGGCATCATTCTGAAGAGCGCGAAAGACTACCCCTCCGCGCTGGCCAGGCTAAACAGCCTGGATGAGGTTACTGAAGCCTATTACACCACCGGACACTACAGTATCTTTATAAAAGTGATGTGCCGATCGATTGATGCGCTCCAGCATGTACTTATCAACAAGATCCAAACAATTGATGAAATTCAGTCCACTGAAACGCTGATCGTCCTGCAAAACCCGATTATGCGTACCATCCGCCCGTGATCGGGCTTTTTAATCCCACATTTTTCCACAGGTAGATCCCAGCTCGCTCACAGCGTACAATACGCCACTCTGAATAGTGGAGCGGGCGATCATGGCAGAGATAACTCTTATCAGCGGCAGTACGCTGGGTAGCGCAGAATATGTATCAGAACATCTGGCGGAAAAGCTGGAAGAGGCTGGACACAGCACGACTATTCAGCACGGCCCGCTGATCGACGATCTGCAGGCGGAAGGGATCTGGCTGGTTATCTCTTCGACGCATGGCGCCGGGGACATTCCCGATAATCTTCTGCCTTTCTATGAAGCGCTTCAGGAGAAGCAGGTCGACCTCTCTGCGGTCCGTTTTGGCGCAGTCGGCATCGGTAGCCGTGAATACGATACCTTCTGCGGAGCAATTGATAAGCTCGAGACGGCGCTCAACGCCTGCGGGGCAAAACAGATCGGTGAAACGCTAAAAATTAACGTTCTCGAACATGAAATTCCGGAAGATCCGGCCGAGATTTGGCTGGGATCCTGGAAAAACTTGCTCTGAGAATTGTAAAGATCATACTTTCTTCTGTGGATAACTATGCTTAAAAGCTTGGATCAACCGGTAGTTATCCAAAGTATAACCCTTGACTGATTTTTGTGCTGTGTATAACCCTTCATTTTGATCCCAGCTTATACGGACCAGGATCACCGATCATTCACAGAAAGCGATCCTTCTTAAGCGTTTGATCTTAAATCGCGGATCTGACTTATCCACAAGACAAGCCGATCCTAATAAGAGATCACAATAAAACAGATCTCTAAATAAAAGATCTTCTTTTTAATACTCAGGATCCCGGCGCTTTCTCGAAAGGCTAAAGTTGAGTAGAATCCACGGCCCGGGCTTCACTCTATTTTCAAACCGCTTTATGCGAGGCATACCACCATGTTTTATCAGGATCCTTTTGACGTCATCATCATTGGCGGGGGTCATGCAGGCACTGAGGCCGCGATGGCCGCAGCGCGAATGGGTCAACAGACTCTGCTTTTGACACACAATATCGACACGCTGGGGCAGATGAGCTGCAACCCGGCGATTGGCGGCATTGGGAAAGGACACCTGGTAAAAGAAGTGGATGCGCTTGGCGGCCTGATGGCGAAGGCAATTGACCACGCCGGTATCCAGTTTAGGATACTAAACGCCAGCAAAGGCCCTGCCGTTCGGGCGACTCGCGCTCAGGCAGACCGTGTGCTGTACCGGCAGGCCGTACGTACCGCGCTGGAAAACCAGCCTAATTTAATGATCTTCCAGCAGGCAGTGGAAGATCTGATTGTCGAAAACGATCGTGTTGTTGGCGCCGTCACCCAGATGGGGCTTAAATTCCGCGCCAAAGCGGTGGTACTGACCGTCGGAACCTTTCTCGACGGTAAGATCCATATCGGCCTGGATAATTACAGCGGCGGTCGTGCAGGCGATCCTCCGTCGATCCCGCTGTCCCGCCGCTTGCGTGAACTGCCGCTGCGCGTCAGCCGCCTGAAAACCGGTACCCCGCCGCGTATCGATGCGAGGACGATTGATTTCAGCGTTCTGGCACAGCAGCACGGCGATAATCCGATGCCGGTCTTCTCGTTTATGGGAGATGCTTCGCAGCATCCGCGTCAGGTGCCGTGCTACGTCACGCATACCAACGAGAAAACGCATGACGTGATCCGTAATAACCTCGATCGCAGCCCGATGTATGCCGGCGTGATTGAAGGGATCGGTCCCCGCTACTGTCCTTCGATCGAAGACAAGGTCATGCGCTTTGCCGATCGTAACCAGCATCAAATTTTCCTCGAGCCGGAAGGCCTGACGTCCAACGAAATTTATCCAAATGGCATCTCCACCAGCCTGCCGTTCGATGTCCAGATGCAAATCGTCCGCTCAATGCAGGGGATGGAAAATGCAAAAATCGTTCGTCCTGGCTACGCTATTGAGTACGATTTCTTTGACCCGCGCGACCTGAAACCGACGCTGGAAAGTAAATTTATTCATGGTCTGTTCTTTGCCGGCCAGATTAACGGCACCACCGGTTATGAAGAAGCCGCCGCTCAGGGCCTGCTGGCAGGCCTGAACGCCGCTCGTTTCTCCGCCGAGAAAGAGGGGTGGGCGCCTGGCCGCTCTCAGGCTTACCTTGGCGTCCTGGTAGACGATCTGTGTACTCTCGGTACCAAAGAACCGTACCGCATGTTTACCTCTCGTGCGGAATACCGCCTGATGCTGCGTGAAGACAACGCCGATCTGCGCCTGACCGAACAAGGTCGTGAACTGGGTCTGGTGGATGACGAACGCTGGGCGCGTTTCAACGAGAAGCTTGAGAGCATTGAACGTGAACGTCAGCGTCTGAAAACCAGCTGGGTTAATCCGCTGGCGGAAAGCGCTGCGGAAGTGAATGCTCGACTGACGGCGCCTTTGTCCCGTGAAGCTAACGGTGAAGATTTGCTCCGTCGTCCGGAAATGACCTACGAACAGCTGGTGCAGATGACGCCGTTCTCGCCGGGTCTTGAGGACAAGCAAGCGGCTGAACAGGTCGAAATTCAGGTAAAATACGAAGGCTACATCGCGCGCCAGCAGGATGAAATCGAGAAACAACAGCGCAACGAGAACACGTTGCTGCCTGCTACGCTTGATTATCGCCAGGTGAATGGGCTGTCGAACGAGGTCATTGCCAAGTTGAACGACCATAAGCCGTCTTCGATAGGGCAGGCATCGCGTATTTCCGGCATTACGCCTGCGGCAATCTCGATTTTGCTGGTGTGGTTAAAAAAGCAGGGAATGCTGCGCCGTAGCGCCTGATATTCCACTGAACGATACATGGGCGAATAGCGCATCAGATATCCGTCAGGTCAATTTCTCAGCCCGGTAAGCGTATCGCCTCCGGGCTCATTGTTTTTAAACAGGTAACGATCGTGCTCAACAAACTTTCTCGTCTGCTTGATGAAGCAGGTATTTCACTTACCGATCACCAGAAAAACCAGCTTGTCGCCTACGTTGGCATGTTGGATAAGTGGAATAAGGCCTATAACCTGACCTCGGTTCGCGATCCTGACGAGATGCTGGTACGCCACATCCTCGACAGCATTGTTGTTGCGCCATACCTTAAAGGAACGCGTTTTATCGATGTCGGTACGGGGCCTGGGCTGCCGGGGATCCCGCTGGCTATCGTGCGTCCTGAATCCCACTTCACCCTGCTGGACAGTCTGGGCAAGCGAGTACGTTTCCTTCGGCAAGTCCAGCATGAGCTCAAACTGGATAACGTCACCCCGGTACAAAGCCGTGTGGAGGAGTTCCCGGCAGAGCCGCCGTTTGACGGCGTGATTAGCCGCGCATTTGCGTCGCTGAATGACATGGTGAGCTGGTGCCATCATTTACCTGCAGAGAACGGTCACTTTTATGCGCTCAAGGGCTTAGCGCAGGAAGATGAAATGGCAAATCTGCCGGAAGGGGTCGTCATTAAGGACGTTGTCGAACTGCATGTGCCTCAGCTGGAAGGGGAGCGTCACCTTGTGGTGATTCAGCCAAAAATGATTTAATTTTTATCAAAAAATGTGAAAAAAACACGGTCCGTGGATGTTACAAAAATAAAAGTCACGGCAGGGTATTATCGGACTGTCTTTAACCCTGGGGTTACCAGGGGTTTTCTTTCCGTTAACTTTGCCCTGTTGCTTTACCAACAGAATAGTCAACATTGAAAATATCAGTACGCTAAAAATCTCGCTGCTTGCACTTCATACTGATGTTAAATTTTTATTATGAATGTCAATAAAAGGTTTTTATTGTATATGGGATTGTTTTAGAAAGAATACCTGGTTTTTATGTTGAATATCAAACGGATAAAAAATTGAGTTTTATGTACAGAATTAATTCGATTTCGCGAAAAATGTTTATTATGTGATCTGATGCACGCTTTAATTGCCGATTTTTCGCGGTATTTGCAGTTTTGCATGACGGCTCACAGATCGGTGAAATGCATGAAAAGTTGTCTGTCGGAAAATAATTAAACATTTATTCACTATTTTGCTACTTATTGTTTGAAATCACGAGGCGTCACCGTATAATTTGTCCGCTTTTTGATGCTTGACTCTTCGTCTTAAAGGACGTTTTATACGACACGCGACATACCTCGAAGGGAGCAGGAGTAAAAACGTGATGTCAGTGTCGCTCTTGAGTCGAAACGTTGCTCGTAAGCTTCTGTTTATTCAGTTACTGGCAGTAATAGCAAGTGGACTGCTGTTCAGCCTCAAAGACCCTTTCTGGGGCATCTCCGCGGTGAGTGGAGGTTTGGCGGTTCTTTTGCCAAACATGATATTTATGATTTTTGCCTGGCGTCATCAGGCGCATACACCAGCTAAAGGCCGAGTGGCCTGGTCCTTCGCCATTGGTGAAGCCTTCAAGGTGTTGCTGACCTTCGCCTTTCTGGCGGTGGCGCTGGCGGTTTTGAAAGTGGTATTTTTGCCGCTGATAGTGACGTGGGTTTTGGTGCTGGTGGTACAAGTTCTGGCGCCAGCTGTAATTAACAACAAAGGGTAAAAGGCATCATGGCTTCAGAAAATATGACGCCGCAGGATTACATAGGCCACCATCTGAACAACCTTCAGCTGGACCTGCGTACATTCTCGCTGGTGGATCCGCACAACCCCCCGGCCACCTTCTGGACGCTCAACATTGACTCCATGTTTTTCTCAGTGGTGCTCGGTCTGTTATTCCTGTTTATGTTCCGCAGCGTGGCTAAAAAGGCGACAACCGGCGTACCTGGTAAATTCCAGACCTTCATTGAGATGATCATCGGCTTCGTCCATGGCAGCGTCAAAGATATGTATCATGGCAAGAGCAAGGTCATTGCTCCGCTGGCCCTCACCGTGTTCGTCTGGGTATTCCTGATGAACCTGATGGATCTGCTGCCTATCGACTTTATCCCTTGGATCGGCGAACACGTTCTCGGTCTGCCTGCTCTGCGCGTGGTGCCGTCAGCTGACGTTAACATCACCCTGTCGATGGCGCTTGGCGTATTTATCCTGATTCTTTTCTACAGCATCAAAATGAAAGGCGTGGGCGGGTTCGTTAAAGAACTGACCCTGCAGCCGTTCAATCACTGGGCGTTCATTCCTGTCAACTTAATCCTTGAAGGGGTAAGCCTGCTGTCAAAACCTGTATCACTGGGTCTGCGACTGTTCGGCAACATGTATGCCGGTGAGCTGATTTTCATTCTGATTGCTGGCCTGTTGCCGTGGTGGTCACAGTGGATTCTGAATGTGCCATGGGCCATTTTCCACATCCTGATTATTACGCTGCAAGCCTTCATCTTCATGGTTCTGACGATCGTCTATCTGTCGATGGCATCTGAAGAGCATTGATTTTTACCAACATACTACGTTTTAACTGAAACAAACTGGAGACTGTCATGGAAAACCTGAATATGGATCTGCTGTACATGGCTGCCGCTGTGATGATGGGTCTGGCGGCAATCGGTGCTGCGATCGGTATCGGCATCCTCGGGGGTAAATTCCTGGAAGGCGCAGCGCGTCAACCGGATCTGATTCCTCTGCTGCGTACTCAGTTCTTTATCGTTATGGGTCTGGTGGATGCTATCCCGATGATCGCTGTAGGTCTGGGTCTGTACGTGATGTTCGCCGTCGCGTAGTAAGTTGTTCGAAAGAAACCTAAGCCACAGAGTTATTTTTTAAGAGGTATTGTGCTGTGAACATGAACGCAACAATCCTCGGCCAGGCCATCGCGTTTGTTATCTTCGTATGGTTCTGCATGAAGTATGTATGGCCGCCTTTAATGGCTGCCATCGAAAAGCGCCAGAAAGAAATTTCTGACGGTTTAGCTTCTGCAGAACGCGCTAAGAAAGATTTGGACCTTGCACAGGCCAACGCGACCGACCAGCTGAAAAAAGCGAAAGCGGAAGCCCAGGTAATCATCGAGCAGGCGAACAAGCGTCGCTCTCAGATCCTGGATGAAGCAAAAGCGGAAGCAGAACAGGAACGCACCAAAATCGTCGCACAGGCGCAGGCTGAAATCGATGCCGAACGTAAACGTGCCCGTGAGGAGCTGCGTAAGCAGGTTGCTATCCTGGCTGTTGCTGGCGCCGAGAAGATCATCGAACGTTCCGTGGATGAAGCTGCTAACAGCGACATCGTGGATAAACTTGTCGCTGAACTGTAAGGAGGGAGGGGCTGATGTCTGAATTTGTAACGGTAGCTCGCCCCTACGCCAAAGCAGCTTTTGACTTTGCCGTCGAACACAACAGCGTTGAACGCTGGCAGGATATGCTGGCGTTTGTTGCTGAAGTGACTAAAAACGAAGAAATGGCAGAGCTACTCTCTGGCGCACTGGCGCCGGAAACGCTCTCTGATGTGTTTATCGCGGTTTGTGGTGAGCAACTGGACGAAAATGGTCAAAACCTGATCCGGGTGATGGCTGAAAATGGTCGTCTGAAAGCGCTCCCTGATGTTCTCGAGCAGTTCATTCACCTGCGCGCTGCCAGTGAGGCAACCGCAGAGGTAGAAGTTATTTCTGCCGCTCAAATGAGTGACGAACAGCTTGCGAAAATTACCGCCGCGATGGAAAAACGTCTGTCACGCAAAGTTAAGCTGAATTGCAAAATCGATAAGTCTGTAATGGCAGGCGTAATCATCCGTTCGGGTGATATGGTCATTGATGGTAGCGTACGCGGCCGTCTTGAACGCCTTGCAGACGTCTTGCAGTCTTAAGGGGACTGGAGCATGCAACTGAATTCCACCGAAATCAGCGAACTGATCAAGCAGCGCATTGCTCAGTTCAATGTTGTGAGCGAGGCTCATAACGAAGGTACTATCGTTTCTGTAAGTGACGGTGTTATCCGCATTCACGGCCTGGCCGATTGTATGCAGGGTGAGATGATCGCTCTGCCGGGTAACCGTTACGCTATCGCACTGAACCTGGAGCGCGACTCCGTAGGTGCAGTTGTGATGGGTCCGTACGCTGACCTCGCCGAAGGTATGAAGGTTAAATGTACTGGCCGTATCCTTGAAGTTCCGGTTGGCCGCGGCCTGCTGGGACGTGTGGTTAACACCCTGGGTGCACCGATTGATGGTAAAGGTCCGCTGGAGCACGACGGCTTCTCCGCCGTTGAAGCTATCGCGCCGGGCGTAATCGAACGTCAGTCCGTCGATCAGCCGGTGCAGACCGGTTATAAATCCGTTGATGCCATGATCCCAATCGGTCGTGGACAGCGTGAACTGATCATCGGCGACCGTCAGACCGGTAAAACCGCGCTGGCTATCGACGCCATCATCAACCAACGTGATTCCGGCATCAAGTGCGTCTACGTAGCTATCGGCCAGAAAGCGTCCACGATTTCTAACGTGGTACGTAAACTGGAAGAACACGGCGCGCTGGCTAACACCATCGTTGTGGTTGCAACCGCATCTGAATCTGCCGCACTGCAATACCTGGCGCCGTATGCCGGTTGTGCAATGGGTGAATACTTCCGCGACCGCGGTGAAGATGCGCTGATCATTTATGATGACCTGTCTAAACAGGCCGTTGCTTATCGTCAGATCTCCCTGCTGCTCCGCCGTCCGCCTGGACGTGAAGCATTCCCGGGCGACGTATTCTACCTCCACTCTCGTCTGCTGGAGCGTGCTGCACGTGTTAACGTCGAATACGTTGAAGCTTTCACCAAAGGTGAAGTGAAGGGTAAAACCGGTTCTCTGACTGCGCTGCCGATTATCGAAACCCAGGCGGGTGACGTTTCTGCGTTCGTTCCGACCAACGTAATTTCCATTACCGATGGTCAGATCTTCCTGGAAACCAACCTGTTTAACTCCGGTATTCGTCCTGCGGTTAACCCGGGTATCTCCGTATCCCGTGTTGGTGGTGCAGCTCAGACCAAGATCATGAAGAAACTGTCCGGTGGTATTCGTACCGCTCTGGCACAGTATCGCGAACTGGCGGCGTTCTCCCAGTTTGCCTCTGACCTTGATGATGCAACCCGTAAGCAGCTGGACCACGGTCAGAAAGTGACCGAACTGCTGAAACAGAAACAGTATGCGCCGATGTCCGTTGCGCAGCAGTCTCTGGTTCTGTTCGCGGCAGAACGTGGTTATCTGGCGGATGTCGAGCTGTCGAAAATCGGTAGCTTTGAAGCCGCTCTGCTGGCTTACGTCGACCGTGATCACGCTCCGTTGATGCAAGAGATCAACCAGTCCGGTGGCTATAACGACGAAATCGAAGGCAAGCTGAAAGGCATCCTCGATTCCTTCAAAGCAACCCAATCCTGGTAAAGTCTGGCGGCTTGCTCTAGGGCAGGCCGCAAGGCATTGAGGAGAAGCTCATGGCCGGCGCAAAAGAGATACGTAGTAAGATCGCAAGCGTCCAGAACACGCAAAAGATCACTAAAGCGATGGAAATGGTCGCCGCTTCCAAAATGCGTAAATCGCAGGAGCGTATGGCGGCCAGCCGTCCTTATGCAGATACGATGCGCAAAGTGATCGGTCACCTTGCGAACGGTAATCTGGAATATAAGCACCCTTACCTGGAAGAACGCGACGTTAAACGCGTGGGCTACCTGGTGGTGTCTACCGACCGTGGTCTGTGCGGTGGCTTGAACATTAACCTGTTCAAAAAGCTGCTGGCGGAAATGAAAGCATGGTCCGATAAAGGCGTTCAGTGCGAACTCGCAATGATCGGCTCCAAGGGCGTGTCGTTCTTTAATTCCGTTAGCGGTAATGTTGTCGCCCAGGTGACGGGTATGGGGGATAACCCATCCCTGTCCGAACTGATTGGTCCGGTAAAAGTGATGTTGCAGGCCTACGATGAAGGCCGTCTGGACAAGCTGTATATTGTCAGCAACAAATTTATTAACACCATGTCTCAGGTTCCAACCATCACTCAGCTGCTGCCGTTACCGGCATCAGAAGATGGTGAGTTGAAGCGTAAATCCTGGGATTACCTGTATGAACCCGATCCGAAAGCGCTGCTGGATACCCTGCTGCGCCGTTATGTGGAATCTCAGGTTTATCAGGGCGTGGTAGAAAACCTGGCCAGCGAGCAGGCCGCACGTATGGTGGCGATGAAAGCCGCGACCGACAATGGCGGCAGCCTGATTAAAGAGCTGCAGTTGGTATACAACAAAGCTCGTCAGGCCAGCATTACTCAGGAACTCACCGAGATCGTCGGTGGAGCATCCGCGGTATAACCAGGTTAATTCGTAGAGGATTCAAGATGGCTACTGGAAAAATTGTCCAGGTAATCGGCGCCGTGGTCGACGTCGAATTCCCTCAGGATGCCGTACCGCGCGTGTACGAGGCTCTTGAGGTACAAAATGGTAGTGAGAATCTGGTGCTGGAAGTTCAGCAGCAGCTCGGCGGCGGTATTGTTCGTACCATCGCCATGGGTTCTTCCGACGGTCTGCGTCGCGGTCTGGAAGTAAAAGACCTCGAGCATCCGATCGAAGTCCCGGTAGGTAAAGCAACGCTGGGTCGTATCATGAACGTACTGGGCCAACCGGTAGACATGAAAGGCGACATCGGTGAAGAAGAGCGTTGGGCTATCCACCGCGCAGCACCTTCCTACGAAGAGTTGTCAAACTCTCAGGAACTGCTGGAAACCGGCATCAAAGTTATCGACCTGATGTGTCCGTTTGCGAAGGGCGGTAAAGTTGGTCTGTTCGGTGGTGCGGGTGTAGGTAAAACCGTAAACATGATGGAGCTGATCCGTAACATCGCGATCGAGCACTCCGGTTACTCCGTGTTTGCGGGCGTAGGTGAACGTACTCGTGAGGGTAACGACTTCTACCACGAAATGACCGACTCCAACGTTATCGATAAAGTGTCCCTGGTGTATGGCCAGATGAACGAGCCGCCGGGAAACCGTCTGCGCGTTGCGCTGACCGGCCTGACCATGGCTGAGAAGTTCCGTGACGAAGGTCGTGACGTTCTGCTGTTCGTCGATAACATCTATCGTTACACCCTGGCCGGTACTGAAGTATCCGCACTGCTGGGCCGTATGCCTTCAGCGGTAGGTTACCAGCCGACTCTGGCGGAAGAGATGGGCGTTCTGCAGGAACGTATCACCTCCACCAAAACCGGCTCTATCACTTCCGTACAGGCGGTATACGTACCCGCGGATGACTTGACTGACCCGTCTCCAGCAACCACCTTTGCGCACCTTGACGCAACCGTGGTACTGAGCCGTCAGATCGCTTCTCTGGGTATCTATCCGGCAGTTGACCCGCTGGACTCCACCAGCCGTCAGCTGGATCCGCTGGTTGTTGGTCAGGAGCACTACGACACCGCTCGTGGCGTTCAGTCCATCCTGCAGCGTTATCAGGAACTGAAAGACATCATCGCCATCCTGGGTATGGATGAACTGTCTGAAGAAGATAAGCTGGTGGTAGCTCGCGCGCGTAAGATTCAGCGCTTCCTGTCCCAGCCGTTCTTCGTGGCAGAAGTATTTACCGGTTCTCCGGGCAAATACGTCTCCCTGAAAGACACCATCCGTGGCTTTAAAGGCATCATGGAAGGCGAATACGATCACCTGCCGGAGCAGGCGTTCTACATGGTCGGTTCTATCGACGAAGCCGTGGAAAAAGCCAAAAAACTTTAACGCCTTAATCGGAGGGTGATATGGCAATGACTTACCACCTGGACGTCGTCAGCGCAGAGAAACAAATGTTCTCTGGTCTGGTCGAGAAAATCCAGGTAACGGGTAGCGAAGGTGAACTGGGTATTTACCCGGGGCACGCGCCGCTGCTCACCGCCATTAAGCCTGGTATGATTCGCATCGTTAAGCAGCACGGTCACGAAGAATTTATCTACCTGTCAGGCGGCATTCTTGAAGTGCAGCCGGGTAGCACGACCGTTCTGGCTGATACGGCAATTCGTGGCCAGGATCTCGACGAAGCGCGAGCCCTGGAAGCGAAACGTAAGGCTGAAGAGCACATTAAGAGCTCTCATGGTGACGTGGACTACGCTCAGGCGTCTGCGGAACTGGCCAAAGCGATCGCTAAACTGCGCGTTATCGAGTTGACCAAAAAAGCGATGTAACACCGGCTTGAACGCTAAAAGCCAGTCTGGTTTCCAGGCTGGCTTTTTTTATGGCTTCGTTTCAGAAAAAACAAAACTAAAAAGCGGGTTTAAAAATTTTGTGATGCATATCTCATTTTTGTTGATCGTTTAAAAGATGAAGCGTAGACTTGTTTTTGTGATGTGAGTCACAAAAAAATTCATCAAAAACGTAATCGCTATCCAGGAAGAGATCATGAAACTGCTTAATAAAATCGTCGCTTTCTTCAGTGCTATGAACGTAACCTTCGGTACGTTCAACCACTAAGAAGTCTACTTTCCAGACTGTTTTTGCGCTGTACCGCTAACTAAAACGACAACACATGCGGTGTGAAGCAGACAGAAAGTGAAAAGGTCGCCCCAGGGCGACCTTTATGTTTTTCACGCATAGCGGGTTAGTCGCGGCTGAGGAAGTTACCGGTGTTGAAGCTGCCGTCGGCCTCACGCGTCAGCGGGTCCGGCAGCGCCAGCGTCTGATAATCGGCGCTGTTAATGCGTTTTCCCTGGGCGTTGATGCTTCTGCCGCCGTGGATAAAATAGTTGCTATCGTCAATATTCCCGACAACGGCATCGTCATATTTCCCAGGCTGGCTGCGCAGGGAAAGGTTCTCGCTGAAGGTGCCCTGCGTTTCCGGCGCACCGTACGGACTCGGGCGGAACAGGTAGTTAAAGCGCTGGTTATCTACCGCGACGTTGTTAACCACCACCAGCTTGCCGGGGTTAAAGTTGTCGGTAAAACCGTCCAGATGGTTATCGATGGCGATGCTGTTACGTACCTCGTGGGCGACCGGCTGCCCTTCCCCACCGAGCTTAAACCCGTTACTGGTATTATTGCGGGCAATAGAGTTCTCGATCACCACAACGCCGTTTGCACCGTCCTCAATTTTATTAAACAGGTCGAAACCGTCGTCGATATTATCGTGCGAGTAACAGCCCTCCAGCCGGTTACCCTCTCCTACGCGCATTTTCACCGCGAAGCCGTCGGCGTTAATTTTGCCCGGATCCTCGTTACTAAAGGATTCAGAATTCACTACCCGGTTAAAGCTGGCCCACAGCGGGCGTCCAACATCCGCCGGAGAGGAAATTTGAATGCCGGTATCATCGTTACGATACGCGGTGACGTTCTCGATCAGGTTATGGCTGCCCTGTACGCGCAGGCTCTTGTCCGTAATCTCAATCCCATCGATATGCCAGTAGCTGGCATCCAGCAGCAGCCCGTGAATCACCGCTTTTCCGTCGGCTTTTAGCGTTTTGATTTTGTCCTTCAGGCCGCTGGCGCTGACAGGAATGGCCGTTTGCGGGTAATCTCCGGCGGCTAATACAATTTGCCCGCCGGGCGGGACGAGTTTGATAGCGGAGACGAAATCCAGCGGCGAGTCCGCCGTCCCTTTTGCCTGAGGTTGTCCCTCTGGCGCGGCGTAGAGCGTATTGCCTGTCACTTGGGGACTCTGTTCAACCGTCAGCGTCTGGGTCAGCGTTTCCGCGCCGGTGGCCGTAGTGAAGCGGATTTCGAACGTGCTTTTATCTTTCAGTACGGCAGGCTGGGTAAACATTTCCCCGGCCTTCACGGTTTTATCCTGCCCGATCACCACTTCATCCTGACGAACGGTGATGCGCCCATCGCTGTTGGTGCGCGCCTGTAGGATGTAAGCTTTGCTCTGGCTTACTGTTCCCGAAGCAATTTGCATAACCGGCGGCCAGCCTTTAGCGACATACGGCGCGGAGGGAACCGTATGTGCCGCTGAGGTGGTGAGCGAGGCGTTGCTGACGGTGATTTTTGCATTACGTGAGGCGAAGAAGCCGACGTAGTAATGTTCTTTATCCTGCCGGGCAACCAGATCGGCGTGAGGAACCTGCTGGCTTACCCATTCATTACTGCCCGTTGCTGCCCATGAGGTAATAAACCCGTCGTTGGTGCGTTCCAGTCTGAGCTGGAACGTCGGCGTTTGCTGGATATCGATTTTCTCTTTATAGCTCTGACGCTTTATTGATGCGCCCGCATTGCCCCACGGTTGGGTTATCCCTTCCCGGCTGATAGCCTGCAATTTGATATGTGAGCCATCTTTTTTATCCTGCGTCATAATGGCGTTCATCACCATATTGGATGCCGCCGGAAACTCTTCGTAGCCGACCTTCAGCGGCTGTTGACGCGGAACTCCTATTACATCGCGGACCAGCAGTCCCGCACCTTCCTGTGCCGCAGGACGCGCGCCATTTTCCGGGCCAAACTGATTGACGGTCACCGTAGCCTGCAGGATAAAATTCTGGCTGGTCGGTAGCCGGGTGTAAAAGAAGGTCAGTCCGTCGTGAGAATTGGCTATTTTACCTCCCCGGCTCTCGATGGTAATGGGCTGGCTGAGGTCGGCGACGTCCTGCGGCGTCAGTTTTTTTCCGGCGATGGTGACATCGTTGACGCCAATTTTTTCCGGCAGAACATTCGAGGAAAAATTGCTGTCGGTAGATTGCCCAAAGGCGATTGCCCGCCACTGATGACCTTCGTTGGCCTGCAGCGGTAGCGCGATCATCGTACTGCAAAGGGTTAATGCCAAAGGTATTTTGTTATTCATTCTTTTCTCCTGGG
Organism: Klebsiella sp. GW_Kp182; assembly: GCF_040062275.1. Taxonomy (NCBI): domain Bacteria; kingdom Pseudomonadati; phylum Pseudomonadota; class Gammaproteobacteria; order Enterobacterales; family Enterobacteriaceae; genus Klebsiella; species Klebsiella sp. GW_Kp182. The sequence goes on from NZ_JBEAFQ010000009.1 coordinate 28,947, forward strand.
TAATTATTAACCGGCATTATCAGGAAAATGAAATGGTGTTTCTATTTATCACGTCACAATTAATGAATATTAAAACTGTGTTTTATTTTATGGGTTTTCTTTATTTACCCGCCAAAAAAACAGCAAAAGCAGAGGGATAGCCGGCATTGCCACTCATTCAAATGCTTTTTTTGCGCTAAACGGGTTTGCGCTGACTAAAAATACCCACCTAAAATGGTGTATAGCGTTACGCTTGTGCATTTTATCTTCGTCTCGTTTCATGATGAAAAATATGTAGATATTTCAACGTGAAAGGCTTTTACTTTTCGTTCCAACAGCAGTCAGGATGCGTATGTCAAACAGTCCGATGAGCGTGGTTATTCTTGCCGCTGGCAAAGGTACCCGCATGTATTCCGATCTTCCTAAGGTGTTGCATTCGCTGGCCGGGAAGCCAATGGTGCAGCATGTTATTGATGCAGCTAAAGAATTAGGCGCTTCCGCCGTACATCTGGTGTACGGGCACGGCGGCGATCTGCTTCGCCAGACGCTGCACGAAGATAACCTCAACTGGGTGCTGCAGGCCGAACAGCTAGGCACCGGCCACGCTATGCAGCAGGCGGCGCCGTTCTTCAGCGATGATGAAGATATCCTGATGCTGTACGGCGACGTGCCGCTCATTTCCGTCGAAACATTGAAGCGTCTGCGGGAAGCGAAACCGCAGGGCGGCATCGGTCTGTTGACGGTGAAGCTTGACGATCCGACCGGCTACGGCCGCATTACGCGCGATAACGGCGCGGTGACGGGCATTGTCGAGCATAAAGACGCCAGCGACGAGCAGCGCCGGATTCAGGAAATTAATACCGGGATTCTGGTCGCCAATGGCGCGGATCTTAAACGCTGGCTGGCTAAGCTCACCAACAACAACGTTCAGGGTGAATACTACATCACCGATATTATCGCCATGGCCTATGAAGAAGGTCGTGAAATTGCCGCTGTTCATCCTCAGCGTCTAAGCGAAGTGGAAGGCGTGAATAACCGCCTGCAGCTCTCCCGGCTTGAGCGCGTCTGGCAGTCTGAAAAGGCTGAAGAACTGCTGCTCGCGGGCGTTATGCTGCGCGATCCGGCGCGTTTTGATCTGCGCGGCGTGCTGAAACACGGGCGCGATGTCGAAATTGATACTAACGTTATCTTCGAAGGTGACGTGGTGCTGGGGGATCGGGTAAAGATTGGCACCGGCTGCGTCATCAAGAACAGCATCATTGGTGATGATTGCGAGATCAGCCCCTATACCGTGGTAGAGGATGCTCATCTGGCAGCCGCCTGTACCATTGGGCCGTTCGCGCGGCTGCGCCCAGGCGCTGAGCTTCTCGAAGGCGCGCACGTCGGCAACTTTGTTGAAATTAAAAAGGCGCGTCTGGGTAAAGGCACGAAGGCCGGGCATCTTTCCTATCTCGGAGACGCCGAGATAGGCGATAACGTGAATATCGGCGCGGGCACCATCACCTGTAACTATGATGGCGCAAATAAGCATAAAACGGTGATCGGCGATGACGTGTTTGTTGGCTCAGACAGCCAGCTGGTCGCTCCGGTGACCGTCGGCAAGGGGGTCACCATTGCCGCAGGAACAACGGTAACGCGTAACGTTGCCGATAATGAATTAGTGTTAAGCCGCGTGCCGCAGGTTCATAAACAGGGCTGGCAGCGCCCGGTGAAGAAAAAGTAACGCTATTTCTCTTTCGCCCTTTTCGGGGAAAGAGCGGGGTGAGGGGATAAAATAATCCTCCCCCCACGGCAGTACCCATAAAAATAACCCCACTCTCTACAAGGCTCGGGGCGCCCGAAAATACGGGTAAACAGGTTGACCGACAACGTATGGCATACAGCCAAAATCGGAATTAAAAACTATGTGTGGAATTGTTGGCGCAGTCGCGCAGCGTGATATTGCTGAAATCCTTCTCGAAGGTTTACGTCGTCTGGAATACCGCGGTTATGACTCCGCCGGTCTGGCCGTCGTCGATAACGAAGGTCATTTGAACCGCGTTCGCCGCCTCGGGAAAGTACAGATGCTGGCCCAGGCGCTGGAAGAACATCCGTTGCACGGCGGTACCGGGATTGCCCATACCCGCTGGGCGACGCACGGCGAACCGTCTGAAGGTAACGCGCATCCGCATGTTTCTGACCATATTGTGGTGGTGCATAACGGGATTATCGAAAACCATGAGCCGCTGCGCGAGCTGTTGCAGTCGAGGGGCTACGTTTTCGCCTCCGAGACTGACACGGAGGTTATTGCGCACCTGGTTCACTGGGAGCTGGAACAGGGCGGTACTCTGCGTGATGCGGTTCTGCGGACTATCCCGCAGCTGCGCGGCGCTTATGGCACCGTGATCATGGATTCCCGCGATCCGGGTACGCTGCTGGCCGCTCGTTCAGGAAGCCCGCTGGTGATTGGCCTGGGGATGGGGGAAAACTTCATTGCCTCCGATCAGCTGGCGCTGCTGCCGGTTACCCGCCGCTTTATCTTCCTCGAAGAGGGCGATATTGCGGAAGTCACCCGCCGTTCCGTGACTCTCTTTGACAAATCCGGCGCCGAAGTGCAGCGCCCGGATATTGAATCCAGTCTGCAGTACGACGCGGGCGATAAAGGTATCTATCGTCACTATATGCAGAAAGAGATCTACGAGCAGCCGAACGCCATCAAAAATACCCTCTCCGGGCGCATTAGCCACGGCGAGGTTGATTTAAGCGAGCTGGGCCCGCAGGCTAACGAGCTGCTGTCTAAGGTCGAGCATATTCAGATCATCGCCTGCGGCACCTCCTACAACTCAGGTATGGTGTCCCGCTACTGGTTTGAGTCGCTGGCAGGGGTGCCGTGCGATGTTGAAATCGCCTCCGAGTTCCGCTATCGCAAATCGGCCGTGCGTCGCAACAGCCTGATGATCACCCTCTCTCAATCCGGCGAGACGGCGGACACCCTCGCCGGCCTGCGCCTGTCGAAAGAGTTGGGCTATCTGGGGTCGCTGGCGATTTGTAACGTGCCTGGATCATCCCTGGTGCGTGAGTCCGATCTGGCGATGATGACCAACGCCGGGACGGAAATCGGCGTCGCCTCGACTAAAGCCTTCACGACGCAGCTGACCGTTCTGCTGATGCTGGTGGCGAAACTGGCGCGACTCAAAGGCCAGGATGCGTCGATTGAACATGATATCGTGCATGGTCTGCAGGCGCTGCCGAGCCGCATTGAGCAGGTGCTTTCGCAGGACAAGCGTATTGAGGCGCTGGCTGAGAACTTCTCTGACAAACACCACGCGCTGTTCCTTGGCCGCGGCGATCAGTATCCCATTGCCCTGGAAGGGGCGCTGAAGCTGAAAGAGATCTCCTATATTCATGCGGAAGCCTATGCTGCCGGCGAGCTGAAGCATGGTCCGCTGGCGCTGATTGACGCTGAAATGCCGGTGGTGGTGGTCGCGCCGAACAACGAACTGCTGGAAAAACTGAAATCCAACATTGAAGAGGTTCGCGCTCGCGGCGGCCAGCTGTACGTTTTTGCTGACGGCGATGCGGGTTTCACCGGCAGCGACAATATGCACATCATTGAGATGCCGCATGTTGAAGAGGCGATCGCGCCAATCTTCTATACCGTACCGCTGCAGCTGCTGGCGTATCACGTCGCGCTGATCAAAGGGACTGACGTTGACCAGCCGCGTAACCTGGCGAAATCAGTTACCGTGGAATAACGATTTTACAGCGCTGAAAGGGCTGCCGTCCGGCGGCCCTTTTTATTTGCGGTTATTTGCAGCGAACAGCGAGATCCCACCCGCTTTATGACAGCCTGTCATTTTTGAGACGCTTTTGCGCTGTCATAAAAATAAAATTTTCCGCTAATCTTTCTATCATTAACCATAGTAACAACATGATTTGTATTGTTTTTATTTAACGTAAATTCCCGTCTTTTTGCTTGTCATAAAACTGTAATAATTCGTACATTTTACTGTCACCTGTTTGTCCTATTTTGCTCACCATAGCTTCGAAACAATGGTTTACGAATCCAGCAGGAGACATTATGAACGTTATGCGTACCACCGTCGCAACAGTTGTCGCCGCGACCTTATCGATGAGCGCTTTCTCTGTTTTTGCAGCAGCAAGCCTGACTGGCGCAGGTGCAACTTTCCCCGCGCCGGTGTATGCCAAATGGGCAGATACCTATAACAAGGAAACGGGTAATAAAGTCAATTACCAGGGTATCGGCTCCTCTGGCGGCGTAAAACAAATTACGGCCAACACCGTAGACTTCGGTGCTTCTGATGCCCCTCTTGCTGATGACAAGCTGGCTCAGGAAGGTCTGTTCCAGTTTCCGACCGTTATCGGCGGCGTAGTGCTGGCAATTAACCTGCCTGGCGTGAAATCCGGTGAGCTGGTGCTTGACGGTAAAACGCTGGGTGATATCTACCTGGGCAAAATCAAAAAATGGGATGACGCGGCGATTGCTAAGCTCAACCCGGGCATGAAGCTGCCTTCTCAGAACATCGCGGTGGTTCGTCGTGCTGATGGTTCCGGTACTTCCTTCGTTTTCACCAGCTATCTGGCGAAGGTGAACGAAGAGTGGAAATCTAAAATCGGCGCGGGCTCAACCGTTAACTGGCCGACCGGTCTGGGCGGTAAAGGCAACGACGGCATCGCCGCGTTCGTTCAGCGTCTGCCGGGCTCTATCGGCTACGTAGAATATGCCTACGCAAAACAGAACAACCTCGCTTACACCAAACTGCTGTCCGCCGATGGCAAGCCGGTGAGCCCGACTGAAGATAACTTCGCTAACGCGGCGAAAGAAATCGACTGGAGCAAATCCTTTGCACAGGATCTGACGAATCAGAAAGGCGACAACGCATGGCCGATCACTTCAACCACCTTCATTCTGGTCCACAAGGCTTCCAACAAGCCAGAGCAGACCGCCGAAGTGCTGAAGTTCTTCGACTGGGCGTATAAAAACGGCGGTAAAGAAGCCAACGCGCTGGATTATGCCACCCTGCCGGAAAGCGTGGTTGAGCAAGTTCGCGCGGCATGGAAGACCAACGTAAAAGACAGCAGCGGTAAAGCGCTGTACTAATACCCGTCAGCCTTCGAGCTACAGGTGCGTTGGCAGCGCTTGTTCACCCCGGTCACATAGCCCATCTATGTTCCCGGGGATCCACAAGCCAGCTGCCTGCCTGCAGCTCGAATTATTTAGGGTATGGCATTACCTTTGCCAGAAAGATCAGTAAACTACGATTTTTTCTGGCCCGAAACTGAAGAGTAACTTATGGCTGCAACCAAGCCGGCATTTAACCCTCCGGGGAAAAAGGGTGACATAATTTTCAGCGTGCTGGTAAAACTGGCGGCGCTGATTGTGCTATTGATGCTTGGCGGCATCATCGTCTCCCTTATCATCTCGTCCTGGCCAAGCATTGAGAAATTTGGCTTTGCCTTTCTGTGGACCAAAGAGTGGGATGCACCGAACCAGATTTTCGGCGCCCTGGTACCCATTTACGGGACGCTGGTCACCTCATTTATCGCGCTGCTGATCGCCGTACCGGTGAGCTTCGGTATTGCGCTGTTCCTGACGGAACTGTCACCCGCCTGGCTGAAGCGCCCGCTGGGTATCGCTATTGAGCTGCTGGCCGCGATCCCCAGTATCGTTTACGGCATGTGGGGCCTGTTTATTTTCGCCCCGCTGTTTGCGACCTATTTTCAGGAGCCGGTTGGCAACGTTCTGTCGACCATTCCGTTCGTTGGCGCGCTCTTTGCGGGCCCAGCATTTGGTATCGGTATTCTGGCGGCGGGCGTGATTCTGGCCATCATGATCATTCCTTACATCGCGGCCGTTATGCGTGACGTCTTTGAACAGACGCCGGTGATGATGAAAGAGTCCGCCTACGGTATCGGCTGCACAACGTGGGAAGTTATCTGGCGTATCGTTCTGCCTTTCACCAAAAACGGCGTGATCGGCGGGGTAATGCTCGGTCTGGGGCGCGCGCTGGGGGAAACCATGGCGGTGACCTTTATTATCGGCAACACCTACCAGCTTGATAGCGCTTCGTTATATATGCCGGGCAACAGCATCACCTCCGCGCTGGCGAATGAGTTTGCCGAAGCGGAAACCGGACTGCACGTTGCCGCATTGATGGAGCTGGGCCTGATTCTGTTCGTTATCACCTTTATTGTTCTGGCCGCATCGAAGTTTATGATCATGCGCCTGGCTAAGAATGAGGGGGCTCGCTAATGGCGACGATTGAATTACAAACCACCGCGGAGCTGGCGGAATCCCGTCGCAAAATGCAGGCAAAACGCCGCATGAAAAACCGTCTCGCCCTGACGCTATCGATGGCGACCATGGCGTTTGGTCTGTTCTGGCTGATCTGGATCCTGATGTCCACCGTCACCCGCGGCATCGACGGCATGAGCCTGGCGCTGTTTACTGAAATGACGCCGCCGCCAAATACGGCGGGCGGTGGTCTGGCAAACGCCCTGGCGGGCAGCGGATTGCTGATCCTCTGGTCGACGGTTATCGGTACCCCGCTGGGGATTCTGGCGGGGATTTATCTGGCGGAATATGGCCGTAAATCCTTGCTGGCCGAAGTGATTCGTTTTATTAACGATATCCTGCTTTCCGCGCCGTCGATTGTCGTCGGTCTGTTTGTTTACACCATCGTCGTTGCGCAGATGCAGCACTTTTCCGGCTGGGCGGGCGTGATTGCGCTGGCGCTGCTGCAGGTGCCTATCGTTATTCGTACCACTGAAAACATGCTGAAGCTGGTACCGGACAGCCTGCGTGAGGCGGCATATGCGTTGGGTACGCCGAAGTGGCGCATGATCTCTGCGATCACCCTGAAAGCATCGGTATCGGGCATTATGACCGGTATTCTGCTGGCCATCGCCCGTATCGCCGGGGAAACGGCGCCGCTGCTGTTTACCGCGCTCTCCAACCAGTTCTGGAGCACCGACATGATGCAGCCGATTGCTAACTTGCCGGTGACGATTTTCAAATTTGCCATGAGTCCCTTTGCGGAGTGGCAGCAACTGGCATGGGCCGGGGTCTTGATTATCACCCTGTGCGTATTGCTGCTGAACATTCTGGCGCGCGTTGTTTTCGCGAAGAATAAACACGGTTAATTTTTGCGGCGCGGCGAAACGCGGCGCCGAATGAGGAAAAGAACGAGATGAGTATGGTGAATGCGACCCCGGGTAAACTTTCAGTTCGTAACCTGAATTTCTACTACGGAAAATTCCATGCCCTGAAAAACATCAACCTGGATATTACCAAAAACCAGGTTACGGCGTTTATCGGACCGTCAGGCTGCGGTAAATCCACGCTGCTGCGTACGTTCAACAAAATGTTTGAGCTGTACCCGGAGCAGCGTGCGGAAGGCGAAATTCTGCTCGATGGCGATAATATTCTGACCAACACCCAGGATATCGCTCTGCTGCGCGCCAAAGTGGGGATGGTGTTCCAGAAGCCGACGCCGTTCCCGATGTCGATTTATGACAACATCGCCTTTGGCGTGCGCCTGTTTGAGAAGCTTTCCCGCACGGATATGGATGAGCGCGTGCAGTGGGCATTGACCAAAGCCGCATTGTGGAATGAAACCAAAGATAAACTGCATCAGAGCGGATATTCTCTCTCCGGTGGCCAGCAGCAGCGTCTGTGCATTGCGCGCGGTATCGCTATTCGTCCGGAAGTTCTGCTGCTGGATGAGCCCTGCTCGGCGCTGGACCCGATCTCTACCGGGCGTATTGAAGAGCTGATCACTGAACTGAAACAGGATTACACCGTCGTTATCGTGACCCACAACATGCAGCAGGCCGCGCGTTGCTCCGACCATACGGCATTTATGTATCTTGGCGAGCTGATTGAATTCAGCAACACGGACGATCTGTTTACCAAGCCCGCTAAGAAGCAAACTGAAGATTATATTACTGGCCGCTACGGTTGATTGCCCTTCTGCTATCAGGCTCTAACCTATTGGGCAATCAGGAGATACTATGGATAACCTAAATCTTAACAAACATATTTCCGGCCAGTTCAATGCTGAACTGGAGTACATCCGCACCCAGGTCATGACCATGGGTGGGCTGGTGGAGCAGCAGCTTTCTGATGCGATCACCGCGATGCATAACCAGGACAGCGAACTGGCAAAGCGCGTTATTGACGGCGACAAGCAGGTCAATATGATGGAAGTGGCGATCGATGAGGCCTGCGTGCGCATCATCGCCAAGCGTCAGCCGACCGCCAGCGACCTGCGTCTGGTGATGGCGATTATCAAAACCATCGCCGAGCTGGAACGCATCGGCGACGTCGCGGATAAAATCTGCCGCACCGCGCTGGAAAAATTCTCCCAGCAGCATCAGCCGCTGCTGGTGAGCCTGGAATCGCTGGGGCGCCACACCGTGCAGATGCTGCATGATGTGCTGGACGCCTTTGCGCGTATGGACCTTGATGAAGCGGTGCGTATTTATCGCGAAGATAAGAAAGTCGACCAGGAATATGAAGGCATCGTGCGCCAGCTGATGACCTATATGATGGAAGATTCGCGCACCATTCCAAGCGTCCTGACCGCCCTGTTCTGTGCCCGCTCGATTGAGCGTATCGGCGACCGTTGTCAGAACATCTGCGAATATATTTTCTACTTCGTTAAAGGTCAGGATTTCCGTCACGTTGGCGGCGACGAGCTGGATAAACTGCTGGCCGGGAAAGATCCTAAAGAGTAATAAATCACAGAGACTAATTCTGATAAAGGATTTATCAGAATTAGTTATGATTAATATTACTCCTGTTTTTAATTAACAAAATTGGTGCGATTGTCGTCACAAATAATAATTTCATCAATTGTGGTTTGATTTTAATAGCGTAACAATGCGGTACATTAATCGGGTGACTTGTTGCGGCAAGGCTCGAATAAAACTCTGGATTGTTACTGCGCAAGCAGGCAAAACCTGACATCACCGTTAACCTGGTGATGTCAGGTTTTTTTTTTGCCAGATAATCCGCCATTAGCCGATGAAAGGGATTGTTACCGCAGCGCGGGCAAAACCTGAAGCAAGCCTCCTCTGTTTTCTGCAGGGGGATTGCTTCAGGTTTTTTTTGATTTGATGCAAGGCTGTTTGTGGGTAAACCAGGATGGTATTAACCGAATAAATAATAGTGCTGGTTTTAATAACGTTCTTTTTTTCCTTAAGGGGAAGCACCTTTTCGGTAACAAGCTTTATTCGATAGAAAAATAAAAATACGCCTTCGCGTTAGTTGACATTTTATCGCGATATTCAGTTGCACCTGTTTTTATATAAAGGGAACTTATGTTTAAAAGAAATCTGATTACCTCGGCCATACTTATTATGGCGCCGCTCGCTTATACAACCCATGCTATGGCGGAATCGCTAACCGTTGAACAGCGTCTTGAGCTTCTGGAGAAGGCGCTTAAGGATACGCAGAGCGAACTAAAAAAATATCAAGATGAAGAGAAGGCCAGAAATCGACTCTGGATTGCCAGTACGCAGCCTGGCGCACCTGAGCAGAGTGCGTCCGCGCAGGTTGTCAGCGCGCCCGCGCCGGCAGGCGGCGCTGCAAAACCGGCGGCGGTTCTGGTGAAAAACGAACAGCCCGCGGCTAACGGCGAGTCCATTTATAGCTCGATGACAATGAAGGATTTCAGCAAGTTTGTGAAGGATGAAATTGGCTTCAGCTATAACGGCTATTACCGTTCCGGCTGGGGGACCGCATCCCATGGTTCACCTAAGTCCTGGGCGATTGGCTCGCTGGGTCGCTTTGGTAATGAATATTCGGGCTGGTTTGATTTACAACTTAAGCAGCGGGTCTATCAGGAAGGCAATAAGCGGGTTGATGCGATCGTGATGCTTGACGGCAACGTCGGGCAGCAGTATTCCTCCGGCTGGTTTGGCGATAACGCTGGCGGCGAGAACTATATGCAGTTCTCTGATATGTACGTCAACACCAAAGGTTTCCTGCCATTCGCGCCGGAAGCGGATTTCTGGGTGGGTAAGCACGGTGCGCCGAAAATTGAAATCCAGATGCTGGACTGGAAAACGCAAAGAACCGATGCCGCAGCCGGCGTTGGCCTTGAAAACTGGAAGGTGGGCGCGGGTAAGTTTGATATTGCGCTGGTGCGCGAGGACGTTGATGACTACAACCGTACGTTGACCAAAAGCCAGCAAATTAACACCAATACTATTGATATTCGTTATAAAGAGATCCCGCTTTGGGATAAGGCGTCATTGATGGTCAGCGGCCGGTATGTCGCGGCAAATCAGAGCTCATTCGAGAAATATAATGAAGGTAATAATGGATATTATGAATGGAAAGATACCTGGATGGCGGGGACGTCGTTAACGCAGAAATTTGATAACGGCGGATTTAACGAATTTTCCTTCCTGCTGGCAAATAACTCCATCGCCAGCAGCTTCTCGCGCTATGCGGGATCCAGTCCGTATACCACATTCAACGGCAGATACTATGGCGATCATACCAACGGCACCGCCGTTCGCTTGACCTCGCAGGGGGAAACCTATTTGAGTGATGACATTATTATGGCGAACGCCATCGTTTACTCCTTTGGTAATGATGTCTACAGCTACGAGACCGGCGCGCACTCCGATTTTGAGTCTCTTCGCGCCGTCGTGCGCCCGGCCTGGATCTGGGATAAATATAATCAGACCGGCGTTGAATTGGGCTATTTCAAGCAGCAGAACAAAGATAGTACCGGCAAGAAATATAACGAATCCGGCTACAAAACTACCCTGTTCCATACCTTTAAAGTGAATACCAGTATGCTGACCTCCCGCCCGGAAATTCGTTTCTATGCGACTTATATTAAAGCGAAGGATATCGACCTGGATAAGGCGGCTAACAGCAATACCAGCAGCATTTTTGAAGATGGTAAGAACGATCAGTTTGCCGTTGGCGCTCAGGCTGAAATCTGGTGGTAAGGCTGGCAACGGTCAGGACAAAATTCTAAAGAGGAATAAAGATGAAACGACATGCTATTTACTTCGCTCTGGCGCTGGCGGGCGCGGCGTTTACCGCTCATGCCGCGCCGTTTCCGGTCACGCCGAGCGCGGCGATCCCGGTCAGCCAGTATATTACGCAGGTTAACGCCGATAAGAGTATCACCTTCCGCCTGTTTGCCCCGGATGCAAAACGGGTGTCCGTGGTGACGGGGGCAACGCCGGATACCTTTGTCTCCCATGATATGAGCAAAGATGAGCAGGGGATCTGGACATGGAAAAGCGATGCGCTGGCACCCAATCTCTACGAATACTATTTTGATGTCGACGGATTCCGTTCCGTCGATACCGGTAGCCGCTATCAGAAGCCACAGCGTCAGGTGAATACCAGCCTGATCCTGGTACCCGGCAGCATTCTTGACGATCGCGCGGTCGCCCACGGCGAGCTACGAACCCTGACCTATCATTCAAAGGCGCTGAACGCTGAGCGTCGCGTCTACGTGTGGACGCCGCCAGGCTATACCGGTACCGGCGAACCGCTGCCGGTGCTCTATTTCTATCACGGTTTTGGCGACAGCGGACTGTCGGCCATCGACCAGGGCCGTATTCCGCAAATCATGGATAACCTGCTGGCGGAAGGCAAAATCAAGCCCATGCTGGTGGTGGTGCCGGATACCGAAACCGATATTCCTGACGCGATTGCGGAAAACTTCCCGCCGCAGGAGCGGCGTAAAACCTTCTATCCGCTGAATGCGAAAGCGGCTGATAAAGAGCTGATGAACGATATTATTCCGCTGATTGATGCGCGCTTTAACGTGCGTAAAGACGCGGACGGCCGGGCGCTTGCCGGGCTGTCGCAGGGCGGTTATCAGGCGCTGGTCTCCGGAATGAACCATCTGGAGAGCTTCGGCTGGCTGGCGACGTTCAGCGGCGTAACGACAACCACGGTACCGGATGCCGGCGTCGAGGCGCAGCTACACAACCCACAGGCGATCAACAAGCAGCTGCGTAACTTTACCGTCGTCGTGGGCGAGAAAGACGTGGTTACCGGCAAGGATATCGCCGGGCTGAAAGCGGAGCTGGAGAAGCAGAAAATCAACTTTGATTACCATGAGTATCCGGGCCTGAACCATGAAATGGACGTCTGGCGTCCCGCCTACGCCGAATTTGTACAGAAGTTGTTCAAATAGCATGAAGGAGCCAGTTCGCTGGCTCCTTATCTTCAATACCTTGAGGGAGACAATATGAAATTAATCGTGACGGAAGATTATGCAGAGATGAGCCTGGTCGCCAGCCATCACGTTCTGGGCTACATCACCGCGCCGCGCAGGGTGAACCTGGCGGTAACGGCAGGCAGTACGCCGAAGAAAATGTATGAACATCTGACGGCCGCGGTTAAAGGTAAATCGTTCTATTCTCAGGTCCATTATTACAACTTTGACGAGATTCCGTTCCGCGGACAGGATCGTGAAGGCGTGACCATTTCCAATCTGCGCAGCCTGTTTTTCACCCCCGCGCAAATCTCTGAAGAGAATATCCACCCGCTCAGCCATGAAAACTTCAGGCATCACGACCAGCGGTTACAGGACGAAGGGGGCCTCGATCTGATAGTGATGGGCCTCGGCGCTGACGGCCATTTTTGCGGTAATTTGCCGAATACCACGCGCTTCCACGATGCGACGGTGGAAGTCCCTATCGTCGGCGATATGGTGGATCTTGTCGCTCACGGCGAGATGGGCGGCGACTTCTCTGCGGTGCCGGATAGCTACGTCACGATGGGGCCGAAAAGCGTCATGGCGGCGAAAAACCTGCTGCTGATCGTCAGCGGCGCGGCAAAAGCGCAGGCGCTAAGGCAGGTGATTGAAGGCGAAGTCAGCGAGCGGGTTCCGGCTTCGGTGCTGAAATTACATCCTTCCCTGGTGATTGTGGCTGATAAAGCGGCGGCTGCGGAATTGAGTCAACCGTAATCCACTTTCAGCGTAGCGCAGGCGGGACGCGCCCTGATAGCGCTACGCTCCAGGTTTATCGCGTTATATTCCAGCCGCGCGCCTGCCATAACTCAGGTAGCTCTTCGAGGCGGGTAAACGTCGTCACCTTCGGATGTTCGATCGGCTTATTATGCGGATCGGCGCAGAAGTAGAACACTTCCATGCCTGCGGCGATCCCCGACTGCGCGCCTGCGCTGGAGTCGTCGACAAGAATGCAGTTCTTGACGTTAACGTTCATCGCTTTTGCGGCATGCAGCATCAGGGCCGGATCGGGCTTCCAGCGCTGGATATCGTAGCCGCTGTACAGACGCTCCGGGAAATGGTGCAGCATTGCGGTTTTACCGAGAGAGTGCTGCATTTTGCTCACCGGGCCGTTGGAGACCACGCACATCGGCACGCTGACCGCGTCCAGCAGCGCCTGTGCGCCAGAAATGACTTCCAGTTCAGTATCAAACAGGCGCGCGACTTCATCGCGGTACACCGGCTCAAGGGTCGCCTTATCCAGATTAACGCCGTACTCCGCGTTAATGGTGTCGATAATCTCGTACAGCTTGACGCCTTTGAAGCGCTTAAAAATCTCGTCTAAATCCAGCGTAATGCCGAATTCCCTGAACATGTGAACGTAGGCGCGGGAGCAGATCACCTCGCTGTCGACCAGCGTGCCGTCACAGTCGAAAAATACTGCTTCTGGTTGGGTCATGTCGTTTCCATTTTAATAAGTTAACGTTTTCGTCTTGCTGATTAGTGAGACGCAATCGTTGCCGTATAAGCAAAATCGATGAAAAAAAGTATCTCACAACCGCCCTTATTGTCGCATTTTGGTATAGGATAGCGACGAATTTTCCCTCCTTTGTTCGGAAACCGATAATGAGTCAACAACAAACCAGCCAGTCATCTGGCCCGGGTCTGCTGGAGCGCGTGTTCAAACTACGTGAACACGGCACGACGGCACGCACCGAAGCGATTGCAGGTTTCACCACTTTTCTGACAATGGTGTACATCGTTTTTGTTAACCCACAGATCCTCGGCGTGGCGGGTATGGATACCAGCGCCGTGTTCGTCACGACCTGTCTGATCGCCGCGTTCGGCAGCATCATGATGGGCCTGTTCGCTAACCTTCCGGTGGCCCTGGCGCCGGCGATGGGACTGAACGCCTTCTTTGCTTTTGTCGTGGTACAGGCAATGGGCCTGCCGTGGCAGGTCGGGATGGGCGCGATTTTCTGGGGGGCGGTTGGCCTGCTGCTGTTGACGATTTTCCGCGTACGCTACTGGATGATCGCCAATATCCCGGTTAGCCTGCGTATCGGTATCACCAGCGGTATTGGCCTGTTCATCGGTATGATGGGCCTGAAGAACGCCGGCGTGATCGTCGCCAACCCGGAAACCCTGGTGAGCATCGGCAACCTGACGTCCCACAGCGTACTGCTGGGCATTCTTGGCTTCTTTATTATTGCGATTCTGGCTTCCCGCAACATCCACGCCGCGGTGCTGGTTTCTATCGTGGTTACTACGCTGCTGGGCTGGCTGCTGGGCGACGTTCACTACACCGGAATCGTATCCATGCCGCCGAGCGTCACGACGGTCATTGGGCATGTTGACCTGGCAGGCTCGCTGAATCTCGGCCTGGCGGGCGTGATCTTCTCGTTTATGCTGGTGAACCTGTTCGACTCCTCCGGTACCCTGATCGGCGTGACCGATAAAGCTGGTCTGGCCGATGCGCAGGGTAAGTTCCCGCGGATGAAGCAGGCGCTGTTTGTCGATAGCGTCTCGTCTGTTGCGGGCTCCTTTATCGGCACCTCTTCCGTAACCGCCTATATTGAATCTTCCTCGGGCGTTTCCGTAGGCGGACGTACCGGCTTAACCGCCGTGGTCGTTGGTCTCTTGTTCCTGCTGGTGATCTTCCTGTCGCCGCTGGCGGGTATGGTCCCGGCCTATGCCGCAGCCGGCGCGCTGATTTACGTTGGCGTCCTGATGACCTCTAGCCTGGCGCGCGTGAAGTGGGATGATTTAACCGAATCAGTGCCGGCGTTTATTACCGCCGTGATGATGCCGTTTAGCTTCTCCATTACGGAAGGTATTGCCTTAGGCTTTATCTCTTACTGCGTAATGAAGATCGGTACCGGTCGACTGCGCGATCTCAGCCCATGCGTGATTGTGGTTTCGCTGCTGTTTGTGCTGAAGATTGTGTTTATCGACGCGCATTAATACCCGCGCCGTCACACTCAGCCGTTCTGGCGAATGTGACGGCGTCTATCAGGCTTTAACTCGCTGAATATACTCGGCAAAAGCGCTAAGCTGTCCGCTCAGATGGTCGAGCGTGCTCTGATCGACGACTTTCCCCTCCTGCGGATCCACTTTGTTCTGAATCACGCCACCCATAAATTCGGGCTTATTCATCACCATAGCGTCGAGGAATACCAGAATCTGACGCAGGTGATACTGACAGCGCGCACCGCCAATAGCCCCCATCGAACTGGTTTGAATCAGTACCGGCTTACCGGCCAGCGGCTGTTCCGGCAGGCGAGATAGCCAGTCGATGGCGTTTTTCAGGCCGCCGGGCACCGAGTAGTTGTATTCCGGCGTAACGATAACCACGCCATCAGCCTCGCGAATTTGCTGAGCGATATCCTGAACGCTTTGTGGGAATCCCTCTTCCTGCTGGACGTCGGCATCATAGAGAGGAATATCGCCAATGGACGGTAACGCGGAAACCGCCATTCCTGCGGGCGCGATGCCGGGGAGGGTACGCGCGACCATGGCATTAAAAGAGCCTTTGCGCAGACTTCCGAGTAACGTAACAACTTTCAACGTATCAGACATGATTGCTCCTTTGCATCATGATGGCCGGGTTATCCGGTCAGTTGAGGGAGAAGGCTTTTTCTACCGGTAAATGAGTGAAACGCATCAGCCGGGCGGACGGCTCTTTGGCGCGAGCCTGCGCGTCGGGCAGGCTGCGCCAGCCCTCTTTACCATTATATTCCCAGACTTTCAGCTGGCCGATATCCGGACTGGCGGCGATGGACCAGACCAGCACCGTTTCGGCATCGCACACCGCTTCGATTGACTGCGTCCCGCTTGTCCGTAATCGTCCGGAGCCCGGAAGAAGCTGGAGGTTAACGGCGTTTTCACCGGTCAGTTTCATGACGCTTTTGCGGAGTGCGTCAAGCTGAGCGCGCGCTTCATCAGGATCGTGCTGGTTGCTAATCCATACCCGCTCATTACTGTTAAAGACGTAGCGGTCGGCGTCGGGCGAGGCATGTAAACTGCGGGAGGCGTGCGGTAATTCCATATCCAGGCCGCAATCACCTTCGGTGGATAACGCGACGCCGACAATATTCCCGGCATAGGAGATGGAAAAACGCGGGAGATTTTCGTCGCGGAAAGCGGGTTTTCCATTCTCTTCGTCAATAATTTCAGGAAGTTCGCTGATGCCGTACAGCATAAAGAGGAGTTCTGCGAGGAGTGACCGTGATGCGCGATAGCGGCTTTGTCGGTACTCAGGCAGGCGGCTGGCGGATTGATGACAGGCCGCTGACAGGCGTGTTGATAGCGGTTCCCGGGTGTTGAGTATCCCTCTTGCAAAATGCGTTGCCATTCGTCGCTCCGTGATTAATGGTCAATGATAGAAATTGCGAATTATATTATCGCTCAGAATTGCCAGGTTTTAATGCGGAAATCACCCCTTGCGCAATAAAATGCATAAATTTTACAATTTATTGCGCAAGACGGGCTAATCCAACGCTAGAGCGGTTCAGTATAGAGCTGCCTGAGCGTTTCTCGCAGCCAGACGATCTTCGGATTGTAGCTGTTGCGCTTATGCCACAGGAGGGTGAAGGGGACGCGTATTTTCTCCAGCTGGGACGGCTCCAGCGGCAACGGGAGTGAAACCAGCGGCAGATGGTGCTGTTGATTGTAACGCTGGCAATAGCGCGGGGCGGTGGCCAACATCGTATGATGAGGCTGGGCCGCCATAAACAGCGACTGCTCAAAACCCGGAACGGTCAACGCCACGGTGCGTTTATGCCCCAGATCGTGCAGAACATCATCCAGCGCCCAGGTATCGCTTTGTTCCCAACAGATATTGATATGCGGATAACGCAGGAAAGTGTCCAGATTCCACTCCTCGTTCAGCGCGGGATGATCGGCGCGCAGCCATACCTGCGGGAGATCGGTAAACAGGATTTCAAAATCGATATACCAGGGCAGCAGGCTGAGCTGTTCACGGGAGCGAGGATGGGTTTCCCGGCCGCAAAAACCGATGTCGACTTCACCGCGAATAATCGCATCCAGCGAATCATAATCCCAGTTACGCAGGCGGATCAGCGCCTGCGGATAGCGCTGGTAGATCCGCTGTGAAAGCGTATTCAGCAGGATCATCAGCAGCGGCGACTCTGCCGCCAGCTCAAACTTTAACCCGCTCGGCATGGTGTGATGAGGCTTATCGAGGATCTGATTACCCATCTGCATCCAGTCCGCCAGATCCTGCTCCATACTGCTCATCAGCGGCGTGGGTGACAGTCCCAGAGGCGTTTTGACAAACAGCGGATCGTCAAACCAGGCGCGCAGCTTGGCCAGCGATTTACTCACTGCCGACGGCGAAACGTTCATCCGTTTCGCCGTGCGGGTGACGCTGAGCTCCTGGGTTAAGAGCTGCAGGCACAGCAGCAGGTTAAGATCGAGACTCGACAGGGGTTTCTTCATAGCGTTGCGCGGCCCGCGCCGGAGAGGTGACCATAATCAGAACAATGCTCACTATGCTACAGGCAATAAGTATCCCGATCAGCATATTCATCGCGCTGAGCCCGATGATAGCCGCCAGCCAAATCCACAGTGAAGAGCCGCAGACCTGAGCAATTCCCAAAACAGAACTCGCCACGCCGGCGCGCAGGGTGAATGGCCCAAGGGCCTGACTCATTGCTACGCCAAAGCCGGCGGAGAACCCGGCGCAAATCAGCCCCAGACCCAGCATTGTCATCGTCTGGCTGGTGGAGAGGCTCAGCAGCACGCCGGCGATAAAGAACAGCACCTGCGAGGTCAGCATCAGGGTGCGGGGCTTAAATAGCGTCAAAGCGAACGGCGTTGAGAACGACACCACCATGCTAACAAGCGCCATTAGCGCCATCGCCATGGAATAGGTGCCGCGATCGAAGCCCATCACTTCCATCATGAGCACCGGGGAGACGTTAACGTAAGTCAGGATAGCCGTCACGCTCAGGGTGGTTATGATAATTCGGCTGAGAAAAAAGCGGTTAAGCAGCGACTCGGGGACATTATTTTGCTGCAACGCCGCATGTGGCGCGGCTGTGGGACGCGTTTCCCGCAAGATAAAGACCGAGAGCAGTCCCACCAGAACGCCCATGCCTGTCATGGTATAGAACAGGCTCTGCCACGGGTATTTCAGCATAATCAGGTGGCCGAGTACCGGCGCCAGTACCGGAATAATGCAGGTGATACCGTTAAGGAGGGAAAGCACCTTCGCCCGGCGGCGATCGTCGAGGGTATCGCGCAGCACCGCAAAGGCGACGACGTAGCAGCTGCCCGCGCCGATCCCCTGAATAAAACGCCCAGCCAGGAAGTGGGCGCTGACCTGCGCCTGCGAGCAGAGAAGGGAGGCCAGTATGAAGACAACGGCACCGAAAATCGCCACCGGTTTGCGCCCTGATTTATCGGCGATACGACCCGCAAACAGCATCGCCGCGGCCATTCCTGCCAGATAAACTGAAAAGGCGATATGCAGCTGCGCTTCACTGGCCCCCAGATCCTGCGCAATGCGCGGCAGACCGACCAGATACATATCGATGCCGGATGGATAAAGCAGAACCAGCGCAAAACTGCAGATAAGAAAGCGTGCCATAGAACCCCTCGCATTAGAATGCGGTACAGAATAGTGGGGTTCGTGCGGGAGTACGAGTTGCCATTTGGACAACAACGATTTCCTGGGAGGAAAAACGGTTGAAAGATGTGCAGCGATAATTTAATTATTTGTTTTTATATCGCTTTTTGATGTTTCCAATCAAGCGATCGCGTCCCGCATTATTTCCAGATCTTGGCCATACCTTCACTTTCTGGCCTGACGCTGGAAAACCCAAATTTGGCGTACAGTTCGGGAACATCCGCCACCAGCGAGACGTATGCCCCTTTAACCGCGTTTTCATCCAGCCAGGAGACGATTTTCTGCATGATCTGGCGACCGAGACCTTTTCCCTGATGGGCCGGGTCCACGGCGACGTCGACGATTTCAAAGTTCAGCGCGCCGTCGCCGACGATGCGTCCCATACCAACGGGCACGTCCGCATAGAGGACATGCACGCCGTAGCAGCTACGCGGCAGACCCGCGCGGGCGCCTTCCAGCGGACGTGGCGACATACCTGATATGACGCGCAGGCGACAAAAATCCTCCGCCGTAGGGACGGTATCAATAAACGTGTAATCAGCCATCATTGTCGTATCCGGTAAGTGGGAGTACCGATAAGGGTAATAGACAAAGCGATACGCCGTGAAGACGCTAAAGGAAAATAATTAACCCGCTTTAACAGGACGTTAAGGCGAGTGAGTACGCTTTATTTAATCTCATTTCTGATGCCCTGCTGATAGGGTGTGTTTTTTCCGCAACTATCTGTTTATGCCCATCATACTTCAAGTTGCATGTGCGTTGGCTTTGTTACTCGGCCTAAGACCTCGCCCCTACGGGAACAGAGCAAGCGCTGTTCAAGGCACAAGTACCTACCGTCATATGGCATACGAGTAGTGACTCCCCGAGTGTTATGAACCCCTGCTTTGGAGGCTCGTATAATATTTTTTTTGCATTTATCCTGACCCCATAAATAGGCGATGGTTGAGAGCCGCCTGCATTCAAATTTTTATTTAAAGAGCAGCCATGATCGATGCTGGAATCTCGACGCTCGGCTGTATAAAAAGGCAATGTTGTGAAGCGTTATTTTGTAGTGCGTTAAGAGAAAGCGAGCAAGTACCTGAACATATTAGAACTGGGATAACCAGGGGGGGGTTAAAATGATAGTTGAGTGCTTTTATGTATCTTGTTGTTTTTTAATAAATGTTTTGGTGGTTTTGATGTTTTTTTCGGGGTGTTGAGCGAAGTCCAATAATGGATGAAATATTCTGTTGAGATGGTTGGGGGTTCTATTTCATAATCTTTTGCAGATTAATATTACATAAGGAAGTTGGCGTGTAAGCATTAGGGTGCTGATTGGAATGCGCCATGGGCTTTCTTTTTCAATATTTTACTCCGCTGTTTGTCATCTTAAATAATGTATTTAGGGGTCATTCTTCCCTGAATGAACCGTTGTATGGTTCTATTTTAAAAGAATGAATGAGTAATGATTATATTTTTATTAAGGATTAAATAATGAAAAAGCAATTTGTAATGACTGCTGTGGCAGCATTGTTCAGCGTAGGGATGGGTGTGGCTCATGCGGTTGATGGAACGATCAACTTCGTCGGTACCGTTACTGCCGACAGTTGCACCGTGGATATCAACGATCAGACAAACCCAACCCTGAACCTGGGTACCGTGAACACGGTTGATCTGGCGAAAGCTGGCGACACCGGTCCGGCAACGAACTTTACGCTGGATCTCACCGCTTGCCCGAATACGGTTACCGCAGCAAGCGTGACTTTTACTGGCAATGCCGATGGCTCTATGAACACGGCGTTCAAAAATGAGTCCAGCGACAGCGGCGCGGCTACTAATGTTGGCGTTCAGCTGTACGACGCATCTGCAGCCAAAGTCAGCCCGTCTTCTGCTGTCGACGTTAGCTCTTTCCTGACGGCGGACGCTACCACTACCGAAGCACATATTCCATTCACCGCTCGTATGGTTGCTGTGGCTGATACCGCAACTGCCGGTACGCTGGTTTCTCACGCTGACTACACCATCAGCTACCAGTAACCCTCCGTATCAGGGAGAACGCCAGGGCACGGAGGCCCTTGTTTTCAAACGATTAGGAAAGAGGATGCAACGGTTCATGAGAAAGTCAGTTATTTACGGTCTGCTGGCGGCTGCGATGTGCGCCGTAACATCTGCGCACGCAGGGGTCGTTATCGGCGGTACGAGACTGGTTTATCACGGCGGCGATAAGGAAGCGTCCATTCAGGTGATGAACAGCGCTAACGGTCAGATTCCCTACCTTATTCAAAGTTTTGTCGATGACAAAGGCCCGAAAGGAGATCGTCCCGGTACCACCGGTTCGCTGCCCTTTACCGTTACGCCACCGCTGTTTCGACTGGATGCTGGTTCAGAAAATACGATTCGCGTTGTCAGAACAGGGGGGAATTTCCCGGCAGATCGGGAAAGCGTTTACTGGCTGGATGTGAAGGCGATACCGGCAAACAATCCGGCGGATAAGGGCAAGAACGTGCTGCGCTTTTCGCTGAAAAACCGAATCAAACTTTTTTATCGTCCCAAAGGCGTTGCCGATCCCACCAGTGAGGCAATGGAGGCGATCGGTTTTCACAGGACGGGCAACAAGCTGACCGTCACCAATCCAACCCCCTGGTATCTGAGCTTCTTTAAGCTGAACGTCGGTGACAAAGTGGTCGATACGGCGTTTACCATGGTCGCGCCGCACGGTTCGACTGATTACACCATTCCGGCAGGGGCAGGCGGGAAAATCACCTGGCAATATATCAATGATTATGGCGCAGGATCGTTGGTTCTGGACGGGAAAGGGTAATCATGTCTCAACCATCCATAGACGTAGCGGGCAAAAGCAGCGCTTTTTTATTACAACCGCTTGCCTGCATTATTATTTTAGCGCTGTATGGAACGCAGGGCGCGCTGGCTCAGGATGAGTTCGATATGGCGGCGCTGGAGACCAGTGGACCCAAACTTAACGTTGATCTCAGCCAGTTTTCCCAACCCGGTTCACAGCTACCGGGTCGCTACCACGTAGACGTTTATGTGAACCATGAGCAGGTTGACACGCAAACGCTGGACTTTGTGCAGGATAAACATGGGCAGCTTACGCCTGTGGTGACCCCCGCGCTGTTGGCGCAGTGGGGTATTAAGATTGGTGATATCGATACGCTGCGGAACAAGAACAGTATCAACGATCTGGCTGCAACCGTCCCGGATAGCCAGATCAGACTCGATTACAGCCAGATGCGTCTGGATCTCACCATACCGCAGGCTGACGTCAACAGCGCGGCGCAGGATTCCGTCAGCCCGACGCTGTGGGATGAAGGAGTGCCGGCGCTGCTGCTGGGCTATGACTTTAACGGTTCAAACACCTGGCGCGACGAGAACGATTCTGGAAGGGAAGATAGCTATTTTCTGAACCTGCACAGCGGCATTAACCTGGGCGCGTGGCGGCTGCGAAACTACAGCACCTGGACCTACAGCAAATCGCCGGAATATCACGACACCACAAGCGGCGAAGACGTTAGCAGCGGCGGGAGCAGCGAAAGCGACTGGAGCTCCATCAACACCTTTTTACAACGCGACGTGCAAGCCGTACAGGGGCTGTTAACGCTGGGCGATGCGACCACTCCTTCCGATGTTTACGACGGTTTTACGTTCCGCGGCGTCCAGCTTTCTTCAGACGATGACATGCTGCCTGACAGTCTGCGCAACTTTGCGCCAACGGTACATGGCATTGCAACCAGCAACGCGACGGTCACCATTCGCCAGAATAATAGCGTGATTTACCAGAAGCAGGTACCGCCGGGGCCGTTTAAGATCGACGATCTCTACCCAAACTCCACAAACGGCGACCTGCTGGTAACGATTAAAGAGTCAGACGGCAGCGAACGCAGCTTCGTCCAGCCGTTCTCCAGCGTGGCAATCATGCAGCGCGAAGGGCATCTTAAGTATGACTTCACCGGCGGTAAATACCGCAGCAACAGCGATGGTCAGGAGCCGAAGTTCGCCCAGATGACGCTGATCTACGGCCTACCGTACGATATGACGATATACGGCGGTACGCAGCTGGCGGATAGCTACCAGAACGGGCTGTTGGGGATGGGATTCACCCTCGGTGAACTGGGCTCCATCTCCTTTGACGGGGCCTATTCCTCGGCCGATTTGAGCAATGACGAGCACAAAGAGGGGCAGTCCATACGCGCCCAGTACTCAAAAAGTATGCTCAGCACCGGCTCAACGATCACGCTGGCGGCATACCGTTATTCCACTAAGGGCTACTACAGCTTTCAGGATGCGGCGGATCTAATCGTCAATGATTCTCACGATGACGATCTGAACGACCAGGATGAATTTGACTTAAGCCATAACAAACGTTCCCGCTGGCAGCTGTCACTCAGTCAGTCGCTACCAGAGGGCTGGGGATCGCTTTATGCGAGCGGCTACCAGCAGGATTACTGGAACGAAGGTGGATATGAGCGAAACCTGTCCCTCGGCTACGACACCAGCTGGGATGGCATGACGTTGGGCCTGAACTACACCTTCAGCAGCATGCCGGGAACAGAGGACGACCATCAGGGCGCGTTGAATATCAGTATCCCGCTGAGTAAATGGCTGCCGAAAGCCTATGCCGGATACAGCCTCAACACTAACCGCCACGGAGACACCACCCAGCAGGTCAGCTTGTACGGTACGGCTTTGAAGGATTCGAACCTTAGCTATAGCGTGATGGAAGGCTACAGTAACCATGAAAATTCCGGCAATAACGGCACGCTATCCGTCGATTATACCGGTCGCGCGGGCGAAGCGAACATGGGTTACAACTACGATCCGGACAGCAGGCAGGTGAACTATGGCGTGCAGGGCGGAGTGGTGGTGCACCCTTACGGCGTCACCTTTTCGCAGTCGCTGAGTGAGGATATCCAGTCGCTGGCGCTGGTGCGCTCGCCGGGGGTCAGCGATGTGACCGTGGAAAACGGCACCGGGGTCAGCACCGACTGGCGCGGTTATGCCATCGTACCTTATCTCACGCCGTATCGCCGCACGACGGTAAGGCTTGATACCAGCACCCTGGCCGACAATGCGGAAGTCGATAGCTCCACGGCGCAGGTGGTGCCGACGGAAGGGGCGATTGTACTGGCGGGGTTTAAAACGCATATCGGCGCGAGGGTGTTGATGCATCTGCATCACGCGAATACGGACGTTCCTTTCGGCGCCACCGTCACGCTGGCAGAGGACGACAGCGTCAACAGCATCGTTAGCGACGGCGGTTCAGTGTATCTGACCGGGATGCCGCAGCAGGGCGACATCCTGGCACAGTGGGGCAAAGGAAAAAATGCGCAGTGCCATGCCCATTATCAGCTGCCACAAGAGGGTGAAAAAACTGGCGTAATTAATCTTGATGCGCAATGTCAGTAGAGAAAAGGTGGTGAAATGAAAAACAGAACAACATGCAGGCCGCCGTTGACAGGGCAGCGCGAGGCAAACACACGGTTTTTTCGCCAGGCGGTAATGGCTGGATGCGCTTGCACGCTATCGCTGAATGTCTGGGCCTCAGAGTGTTACTCGAGTGTTGCCTCAACGAGCGTTGATCTGAAAACGATATCGGTGTCGCCGGATCTGGCCGTTGGACAATCGATTACCGGCGGCGATAAAACGTTTGATTCGGTTCAGTTTGCGTCATGTGAATCCTCATTTACGGTAGAGAAATACTTTTATGGTTATCTCTATTCGTCGTTGGCTTCGGCGGGAACCTATAACGGCCGACTGACTTTTAAAACCAATTTGTCCGGCGTTGGCGTTCAGCTTGGCGCCAGCATGTCGGATACGAAAGGGGCCTCGGGCAACGGCTGGATAACCAGCGGCTCGTCAATAAAGCTGTTAACCGATGACAGTATCGGTTGGGGGGCGATGATTTATATGTCGATTACCCCAAAGCTTAATTTAATTAAAATCGCCGACTCGGTAAGCGGCGGTACGCTCTCCGGAAAGGTTGGTTACGGTCAGGCGAACGGCAACCAGGGGTCGGCAAATATCGATATTAATTTCACTGGCACGTTGTCGGCCAGCGGCTGTACCCTCTCCGGCGGCTCGGATCTGAGTTTTACGCTTGATGATGTGCAAAAAAGCGAACTGCCTTCGGTCGGGAGCACTTGGGGAGAGAGCAGTGAAAAAGATATATCGCTGAGCTGTACTGCCGGAACGAATGTCTATTTTACCCTTAGCGGCACACAGGAACCTGGCACCAGTGATACCAGTATATTAAAGAATAATGGCACCGCTAAAGGACTTTCCGTGCAGGTGATGGATCTGCATGGCGGCGGTAATCACCCGGTCAATCTGAATTACCGCTGGTCGCCGATTACCAGCTCAGGGACGACGGCAAAAATACCGCTCGCCGCGCGTTATATTCGCACGGGCGACTTAACCCCGGGCTCCGTTGACGCCAGCGCCACCTACACGCTTGATTATGATTAAGGAGAATGAATATGTTTCTGCGTTTATTTTTTCTCCCTTTGTTACTGCTAGCGATAGCGTCATTAGCTGAGGCTGACGGGGGCAATATTCATATTACGGGAAATTTGACGGCTCAATCCTGCACAGTAGATGGCGCTACAGATTTTACGCTTTCTTTGGGTACGGTTGACCGGGCGGATTTACCTTCTGTGGGTTCAACGGCTAATCAGGTTGGACTCAATATCCCGCTAAGTTGTATCAGCGGTACGAAAGTAATAATACAGATTGACGGCACCAGCGTAAGTGACAATAACACGGTCATGGTAAATACCGGTACCGCGGAGGGGGTCGGTACGCAATTACTGGAGCCCAACAATAACAACAGGCCTGTCCCACTCGGGAGTTCCTGGACAATTATCGAAAATTCACAGACCAGCGAAGTGATTACTCTTGGCGCCAGATTCTACAGAACAGGCGATGTGGTTCCCGGAACGGTGAATGCGACGGCGACTTATACCCTCTCATATGAATGAAAATGACAGGGTAGATATTTTTCTGCCCTGTCAGGTTATCGCGCTGTGCTTTCATCAGACCGCAGGCGGTCAGTAATGAAATCTCGATATGATTTATGCAGGTGCAGTTCGTGAGTTCTTTTGCTTGCCGCTAAACATTTGATGTGATTTTTAGCGTAAAAAGTGAACAATGACACAGCGTTTTTAATTCAGAATACAAAATCGCGGATGGTCCCGCACGACTACGCGCCAGTACAAACAATAAAAACCCGCATTAACAATCAGTTAATGCGGGTTAGTCAATGCTCACATACTGAGCTTATTTACCAATACAGAAACTTGAGAAAATGCGTCCCAGCAGGTCGTCGGAGGTAAACTCGCCGGTGATTTCGCTCAGGCTCTGCTGGGCCAGGCGCAGCTCTTCCGCCAGCAGCTCGCCAGCCCAGGCGCCCAGCAGCTGCGCTTTACCCTGCTGAAGATGCTCTGCGGCGTCGGACAGCGCCTGCAAATGGCGGCGGCGCGCCAGAAAGCCGCCTTCCATATTGGTTTCAAAGCCCATGCTCTGCTTGAGATGATTACGCAGCACGTCTACGCCCTCGCCGGTACGCGCCGAAAGGCGAACAAGTGAGTGGTCATTCACTTCGCTCAGCCCCAGCGTTTCTCCGGTGATATCCGCCTTGTTGCGCACCACGGTAATCGGCAGGTTTTTCGGCAGACGGGCGATAAAATCTGGCCAGATATCTGCCGGATCGGTCGCATCGGTGGTGGTACCATCGACCATAAACAGCACGCGATCGGCTTGTTCAATCTCCTGCCAGGCGCGTTCGATGCCGATACGTTCGACCTCATCGTTCGCATCGCGCAGGCCGGCGGTATCAATGATGTGCAGCGGCATACCGTCGATATGGATATGCTCCCGCAGCACGTCGCGGGTGGTACCGGCAATATCGGTGACGATAGCCGCCTCCCGGCCCGCCAGCGCGTTCAGCAGGCTTGATTTCCCGGCGTTCGGCCGCCCGGCAATGACGACCTTCATCCCTTCGCGCAGCAGGCTACCCTGGCGCGCTTCGGCGCGCACGGCGTCAAGATCGGCGATAACGTCGTTTAGCTGGGCTTCGATTTTGCCATCGGAGAGGAAGTCGATCTCTTCGTCCGGGAAATCAATGGCCGCTTCCACGTAGATGCGCAGGTGCGTCAGCGCTTCCACAAGATGGTTTACGCGAGTGGAGAATGCGCCCTGCAGCGAATTCAGCGCAGAACGCGCCGCCTGCTCGGAGCTGGCGTCGATCAGGTCGGCAATGGCTTCTGCCTGTGCCAGGTCGAGCTTGTCGTTTAAAAACGCGCGCTCGGAGAACTCGCCGGGCCTGGCGATGCGCACGCCCGGCAGCGTCAGAATGCGTTTCAGAAGCAGGTCGAGGATAACGGGGCCGCCGTGGCCCTGAAGCTCCAGCACGTCTTCGCCGGTAAAGGAGTTCGGGCCGGGGAACCACAGCGCAATCCCCTGATCCAGCGCGCTGCCGTCGCTGTCTTTAAACGGCAGGTAGTCGGCATAGCGCGGCTTCGGCAGCTTGCCCAGCACCGCCTGCGCAACGTCGCGCGCCTTCAGGCCAGAGATGCGCAGAATGCCCACACCACCGCGTCCCGGTGGGGTTGCCTGGGCGACGATAGTGTCGTTATGGCTCATGGTGACTCTCTATGTGGATGTAAAAAAGGCGGTCTATTGACCGCCTTCTCTGGCATTAACGTTACCGTAAATACTCAAAATAATTCAAGAGTATCAGGATTTTTTCTTCTCGCGGCTATGCAGGCCACGCTTCTCCAGACCACGGTAAATCAGCTGCTGCTGAATAATGGTGACCAGGTTGCTGACGATATAGTAAACCACCAGACCTGACGGGAACCACAGGAAGAACACCGTGAAGATGACCGGCATAAAGGTCATGATCTTCTGCTGCATCGGGTCGGTCACGGTGGTCGGAGACATCTTCTGGATGAAGAACATCGTCGCGCCCATGATGATCGGCAGGATGTAGTACGGGTCTTGCGCCGACAGGTCGTGGATCCACAGGATAAACGGCGCATGACGCAGTTCAACCGAGGCGCTCAGCATGTAGTACAGCGCAAGGAAGATTGGCATCTGGATAATCAGCGGGAAGCAGCCA
Organism: Klebsiella sp. GW_Kp182; assembly: GCF_040062275.1. Taxonomy (NCBI): domain Bacteria; kingdom Pseudomonadati; phylum Pseudomonadota; class Gammaproteobacteria; order Enterobacterales; family Enterobacteriaceae; genus Klebsiella; species Klebsiella sp. GW_Kp182. Next base: position 56,911 of record NZ_JBEAFQ010000009.1, read on the forward strand.
CCCAGCGGGTTAACCTTCTCAGCTTTATACAGGGCCATCATTTCCTGGCTTTGACGCTGCTTGTCGTCGCCCAGACGCTCGCGCATTGCCTGAATCTTCGGCTGCAGCATACGCATCTTCGCCATGGAGGTGTACTGCGCTTTAGTCAGCGGGTACATGATGCCACGAACGATAAAGGTGATGACGATGATGGAGAAGCCCCAGTTGCCCAGGAAGCTATGGATCCATTTCAGCAGTTTGAACAGCGGCTGAGAGATAAACCACAGCCAGCCGTAGTCGACGGTCAGGTCAAGATGCGGCGCAACGGCGGCCATTTTGTCCTGAATGGCCGGGCCGACCCACAGGGTGCTTTCCAGCTTATCGGTTTGACCCGGCTGCACCAGAACCGGCTGAGATTTGTAGCCGATTGCCACAATACCGTTGCCGAGATTCGCGGTGTAGAAGTTGTTAGTACCGGTGTTCTGCGGAACCCATGCGGTAGTAAAGTACTGCTGCAGCATGGCAACCCAGCCGTTTTTGGTGCTGACGTTCAGGTTTTCGTTATCGACGATAGTATCGAATTTATATTTTTCGTACTTCGTTTCAGACGTTGAGTACGCCGCGCCACGGAAGGTGTGCATCGTCGTCAGACCGCCGGTCTGCGTGTCGCGATGCGTCGGCAGGTTGGCGGTTTGCTTCAGCTGGCCAAAGGTCGACAGTTCCAGCGGTTTTTCGCTGGCGTTCTGCACGCTATAGCCGACGTTCACCGCATATTCACCGCGCTTCAGGGTGAAAGTTTTAGTGAATACGTTGCCTGCTTTATCGGTGTACGTCAGAGGAATGACGATTTCGTTCTGGCCATCAGCCATCACAAACGCATCTTTATCGACGTTATACAACGGACGCGGTCCGTTAGCCGGGTTGTCCGGGCCATCACGACCGGTCAGGCCGCTCTGCGCCTGATAGGTAAACTGCGGCGTGGTTTCCAGAAGCTGGAACGGCTCAGTTGACTTCAGCTCTTTCGGATAATCCAGAAGCAGCGCTTGCTCAACATCACCACCGCGGGTGTTGATGGTCAGGTCAAGCACATCGGTTTTTACCGTAATCAGTTTCCCCTGGCCACTGGCCGGTACGCCCTGGTCGGCGGCGCTACCCGTTGCTGTGGTCGTTGTCTGCGTGGTCTGCTGCTGGGGTTGAGGATTGTTATCCTGCTCCCAGGCTTGCCAGATCATGAAAGACACGAACAACAAAGCGATGATAAGAAGATTGCGTTGCGAATCCATCGTTAGTGTTCTCTGGTATCAAATGGTCCAGGCGGGACGGGATCGTCACCACCAGGGTGTAAAGGGTGGCATTTTAATACGCGTTTCACCGTCAACCAACTGCCTTTTATCAATCCAAACCTGCGCAATGCCTCAATTCCGTATTGAGAACAGGTCGGCGTGAAACGACAGTGCGGCCCGAGTAGCGGACTAATCAGGCGCTGATAGACCCGAATCAGGCCTATCAGGACCCGCGAGCCAGGCGACAGTGGCGGCGCCATAATTTTTCCAACGCTTCCGAGAGAGCACGGTTATCGAGGTCGGCAACCCCTTTCTTCGCCACCACCACGAAATCCATTGGCGGGAGTTCATGTTGACGTAAACGGAAGCTTTCACGCGTCAGACGTTTAATCCGATTGCGTTCATGCGCGCGCTTGACGTTTTTCTTGGCGACGGTAAGACCGATGCGGGGATGCCCCAGCGAATTTTGGCGGCCGAGGATGGTGATTTGCGGCGTGCCAGCCCGTAATGGCTGCTGGAAGACGAAAGTGAAATGACTGGGAGTTAACAAGCGTAACTCCCTGGGAAATGCGAGCTTAACCACTCAGGGTTAGCTTTATTACTTGGAAACGGTCAGACGAGCGCGGCTTTTAGCACGACGACGTGCCAGAACCTGACGACCATTTTTAGTAGCCATACGAGCACGGAAGCCGTGAGAACGGTTGCGCTTCAGTACAGACGGTTGAAAAGTGCGTTTCATGGCGATTTCTACCTAAACTTGAATAATTTCACTGACTTTCGCGTAAATCCGAACGAATTTCGAACGGCCTACGCCTCAGCGTGGGTGATTAAAGAGGCCGGATTGTAATAATTGTACACTCCGGAGTCAATTCTCTTTCCTTATTTCTCGCACCTTGCCGCACAAAAAACAGGCGATGGCACGCTGCGGAAAACGGGCATTACGCGCCGGGTGGTGGATTATACGACCTGGTGGATAAAGCGCAAGGATCGCAAAGGATCTTTGTTAGATCGATTAAGCCCAAAACCAGGATAGTTCATTAATTTTTCCAATATGCGGCTGAAATCGTGCCCCACTCCAGCCAGGATCGATTACACTTACCCAGCTTCGATCCTTCCTGTGGATAAATCGGGAAGAATCTGTTGAGAAACACAAGATCTCTTTCTCAGTTTAGGCTATGATCCCCGGTCCCGATCGGGATCCAGAGATCCGCATCGGGTAATAACCGCAGATAGCGGTTCGCACGTCACCCCTTTTGTGCAGGGGCTTTTCGGCTATGCAGGGTCTTGTCGACGTGTGCCAACAATCACGATTGTTTCAGTTTCTCTTTATATATCGATTTTTGTTCGAGTGGAGTCCGCCGTGTCACTTTCGCTTTGGCAGCAGTGTCTTGCCCGATTGCAGGATGAGTTACCAGCCACAGAATTCAGCATGTGGATACGCCCTTTGCAGGCGGAATTGAGCGATAACACGCTGGCACTGTATGCGCCAAACCGTTTTGTGCTCGATTGGGTAAGGGATAAATACCTCAATAATATCAATGGACTCCTCAATGATTTTTGCGGTGCGGATGCCCCACAGCTGCGGTTTGAGGTGGGCGCTAAGCCTGCCGTTCAGATGCAGAGAGGTACGGTAAGCGTTGCGGCCGCAGCACCTGCGCAGCAGATCCAGACGGCGCGCGTTGCGCCCACTATCGTGCGTCCGGGCTGGGATAACGTTCCGGCGCCGGCAGAACCGACCTACCGCTCTAACGTCAACGTCAAACATACGTTTGATAACTTCGTCGAAGGTAAATCCAACCAGCTGGCTCGCGCGGCGGCGCGTCAGGTTGCGGATAACCCCGGCGGCGCGTACAACCCGCTGTTTCTTTATGGCGGCACCGGCCTGGGTAAAACGCACCTTTTACATGCGGTGGGTAACGGAATTGTGGCGCGTAAACCCAATGCAAAAGTGGTTTACATGCACTCCGAGCGTTTTGTACAGGATATGGTAAAAGCCCTGCAAAACAACGCCATTGAAGAATTTAAGCGCTATTACCGCTCCGTTGACGCACTGCTGATCGATGACATTCAGTTTTTTGCTAATAAAGAGCGCTCGCAGGAAGAGTTTTTCCACACCTTTAACGCCCTGCTGGAAGGCAATCAGCAGATCATCCTGACGTCGGATCGCTATCCGAAGGAGATCAACGGGGTTGAAGATCGTCTGAAATCACGCTTCGGCTGGGGGCTGACGGTTGCGATCGAGCCGCCTGAGCTGGAAACCCGCGTGGCGATCCTGATGAAAAAAGCCGATGAAAACGACATCCGCCTGCCGGGCGAAGTGGCGTTCTTCATTGCCAAGCGCCTGCGCTCTAACGTACGTGAGCTGGAAGGGGCGCTGAACCGCGTTATCGCCAACGCCAACTTTACCGGCCGGGCGATCACCATCGATTTCGTACGCGAAGCGCTGCGCGATCTGTTGGCTTTACAGGAAAAACTGGTCACCATCGACAATATTCAAAAGACGGTGGCGGAGTATTACAAAATTAAGGTAGCGGACCTGCTGTCTAAACGCCGCTCCCGTTCGGTGGCGCGCCCCCGCCAGATGGCGATGGCGCTGGCAAAAGAGCTGACCAACCACAGTCTGCCGGAAATCGGCGATGCGTTTGGCGGCCGCGACCATACCACCGTCCTGCACGCTTGCCGTAAGATTGAGCAACTGCGTGAAGAAAGCCACGATATCAAAGAAGATTTTTCCAATTTAATCAGAACATTATCCTCGTGACGCTATGAAATTTACCGTAGAACGTGAACATTTATTAAAACCGCTGCAACAGGTGAGCGGTCCTTTAGGTGGTCGTCCGACGCTACCGATTCTTGGCAACCTGCTCCTTCAGGTTACCGATGGCGCGCTGTCGCTGACCGGTACCGATCTGGAAATGGAAATGGTCGCGCGCGTTGCGCTGATTCAGCCGCACGAAGCGGGAGCAACAACCGTTCCGGCGCGTAAATTTTTTGATATCTGCCGCGGCCTGCCTGAAGGCGCGGAGATTGCGGTACAGCTGGAAGGCGAGCGTATGCTGGTGCGTTCCGGTCGCAGCCGCTTCTCGCTCTCTACGCTGCCTGCAGCGGATTTCCCCAACCTTGATGACTGGCAGAGCGAAGTTGAATTTACCCTGCCGCAGGCGACCATGAAGCGCCTGATCGAGGCGACGCAGTTTTCGATGGCTCACCAGGACGTTCGCTATTACTTGAACGGCATGCTGTTTGAAACCGAAGGCAGCGAACTGCGCACCGTGGCGACCGACGGCCACCGCCTGGCGGTTTGCTCGATGCCGCTGGAAGAGTCCCTGCCCAATCATTCGGTGATCGTACCGCGTAAAGGTGTGATTGAGCTGATGCGTATGCTCGACGGCGGCGATACCCCGCTGCGCGTGCAGATCGGCAGCAACAATATCCGCGCTCACGTTGGCGACTTTATCTTCACTTCAAAGCTGGTGGATGGTCGTTTCCCTGACTATCGCCGCGTACTACCGAAAAATCCGGATAAGCACCTGGACGCCGGCTGCGATATTCTCAAGCAGGCCTTTGCCCGCGCGGCGATTCTTTCTAACGAAAAATTCCGCGGCGTGCGCCTTTACGTCAGTGAAAATCAGCTGAAAATCACCGCCAATAACCCGGAACAGGAAGAAGCGGAAGAGATTCTGGACGTCACCTATGCCGGGACTGAGATGGAAATCGGTTTTAACGTCAGCTACGTACTGGATGTGCTTAACGCGCTGAAGTGCGAGAATGTGCGTATTCTGCTGACCGATTCCGTGTCGAGCGTGCAGATTGAGGATGCGGCTTCTCAATCCGCAGCCTATGTCGTCATGCCTATGCGATTGTAGAATCTGCAAAGGGGCTGGTTTACTTGCCATTTCGCCTTCCGGCAGTGCTCGAAATGCTCACGTACTTCGTGTACGCTCCGCTTTCTGCGCGCTGGCGGTAGACGAACTGGCTGCGACACCCACGCCCCTTGAATGATGACGAGCTGATATGTCGCTATCCCGACTTCTAATCAAAGACTTCCGCAATATTGAAAATGCGGATCTCGCCTTATCCCCCGGCTTTAACTTCCTGGTTGGCGCCAACGGCAGCGGCAAAACCAGCGTACTTGAAGCTATCTACACGCTTGGCCACGGTCGGGCGTTTCGTAGTTTGCAGATTGGCCGCGTGATTCGTCACGAGCAGGAGTCCTTTGTCCTGCACGGTCGCCTGCAGGGCGAAGAGCGAGAAGTATCTATCGGCCTGACAAAAGATAAGCAGGGCGACAGCAAGGTGCGTATCGATGGTACCGACGGGCATAAAGTGGCGGAGCTGGCGCACCTGATGCCGATGCAGCTGATTACGCCCGAGGGGTTTACTTTACTCAACGGCGGCCCCAAATACAGAAGAGCGTTCCTTGACTGGGGATGCTTCCACAACGAAGCCGGATTCTTTACCGCCTGGAGCAACCTGAAGCGCCTGGTGAAGCAGCGCAACGCCGCGCTGCGTCAGGTCAGCCGCTATGCGCAGCTGCGGCCCTGGGATCTGGAGCTGATACCGCTGGCGGAGCAAATCAGCCGCTGGCGGGCCGAATACAGTGCCGCTATCGTCGAAGACATGGCGGATACCTGTCGGCAGTTTTTACCGGAGTTTGCTCTCACCTTCTCTTTCCAGCGCGGCTGGGAGAAAGAAACGGATTATGCCGAGGTGCTGGAGCGAAATTTCGAACGCGACCGCATGCTAACCTATACCGCCCACGGCCCGCACAAAGCGGATTTCCGCATTCGTGCCGACGGCGCGCCGGTAGAGGATACATTGTCACGCGGGCAGCTTAAGCTGCTGATGTGCGCCCTACGACTGGCGCAAGGCGAGTTTCTGACCCGTGAAAGCGGGCGGCGTTGCCTGTACCTGATAGATGATTTTGCCTCGGAACTTGACGACGCGCGGCGCGGGCTGCTGGCCAGCCGCTTAAAAGCCACGCAGTCGCAGGTTTTCGTCAGCGCCATTAGCGCTGAACACGTTATGGACATGTCGGACGAAAATTCGAAGATGTTTACCGTGGAAAAGGGTAAAATAGCGGATTAACCTAAGATAAAATGAGCGAGAAACGTTGATGTCGAATTCTTATGACTCCTCCAGTATCAAAGTCCTGAAAGGGCTGGATGCGGTGCGTAAGCGCCCGGGTATGTATATCGGCGACACGGATGACGGCACCGGTCTGCACCACATGGTATTCGAGGTTGTGGATAACGCTATCGACGAAGCGCTCGCAGGTTACTGTAAAGACATCGTTGTTACTATCCACAGCGACAACTCCGTCTCCGTACAGGATGACGGCCGCGGTATTCCGACCGGTATTCACCCGGAAGAGGGCGTGTCGGCGGCGGAAGTGATCATGACCGTTCTGCACGCGGGCGGTAAATTCGATGATAACTCGTATAAAGTTTCCGGTGGTCTGCATGGCGTAGGCGTTTCCGTTGTTAACGCCCTGTCGCAGAAGCTGGAGCTGGTCATTCAGCGCGATAACAAAATTCACCGTCAGATTTATGCCCACGGCGTGCCGCAGGCGCCGCTGGCGGTTACCGGCGAAACCGAAAAAACCGGCACCATGGTTCGTTTCTGGCCGAGCTACGAAACTTTTACCAACGTGGTCGAATTCGAATACGAGATTCTGGCAAAACGCCTGCGCGAGCTGTCGTTCCTGAACTCCGGGGTGTCGATTCGCCTGCGCGACAAGCGCGACGGTAAAGAAGATCATTTCCACTACGAAGGCGGTATCAAAGCGTTCGTCGAATATCTGAACAAAAACAAAACGCCGATCCACCCGAATATCTTCTATTTCTCCACCGAAAAAGACGGCATCGGCGTTGAAGTTGCGCTGCAGTGGAACGATGGTTTCCAGGAAAACATCTACTGCTTTACCAACAACATTCCGCAGCGCGACGGCGGTACCCACCTTGCAGGCTTCCGTGCGGCAATGACCCGTACCCTGAACGCCTACATGGATAAAGAAGGCTATAGCAAAAAAGCGAAAGTCAGCGCCACCGGCGACGATGCCCGTGAAGGCCTGATTGCCGTGGTCTCCGTGAAGGTGCCGGATCCGAAATTCTCCTCGCAGACCAAAGACAAGCTGGTCTCTTCCGAGGTGAAATCGGCGGTCGAACAGCAGATGAACGAACTGCTGAACGAATACCTGCTGGAAAACCCGTCTGACGCCAAAATCGTGGTCGGTAAAATCATCGACGCGGCGCGCGCGCGCGAAGCCGCACGTCGCGCGCGTGAAATGACTCGCCGTAAAGGCGCGCTGGATCTGGCTGGCCTGCCGGGCAAGCTGGCGGACTGTCAGGAACGCGACCCCGCGCACTCTGAACTGTACTTAGTGGAAGGGGACTCTGCGGGCGGCTCTGCGAAACAGGGGCGTAACCGTAAGAACCAGGCGATTCTGCCGCTGAAAGGTAAAATCCTTAACGTTGAGAAAGCGCGCTTTGACAAAATGCTCGCGTCTCAGGAAGTGGCGACGCTGATTACCGCGCTGGGCTGCGGCATTGGCCGCGATGAGTACAACCCGGACAAACTGCGCTACCACAGCATCATCATCATGACCGATGCGGACGTCGACGGCTCGCACATTCGTACGCTGCTGCTGACCTTCTTCTATCGCCAGATGCCGGAAATCGTTGAGCGCGGACACGTCTACATTGCCCAGCCGCCGCTGTACAAAGTGAAGAAAGGCAAGCAGGAACAGTACATTAAAGACGACGAAGCGATGGATCAGTACCAAATCTCCATCGCGCTGGATGGCGCCACTTTGCACACCAACGCCAACGCGCCGGCCTTAGCCGGCGAGCCGCTGGAGAGACTGGTTGCCGAGTATAACGCCACGCAGAAAATGATTACGCGTATGGAACGTCGTTATCCTAAAGCCCTGCTGAAAGAGCTTATCTATCAGCCGACGCTGGCGGAGGCCGACCTGGCGAACGAGCAGACCGTAACGCGCTGGATCAACGCCCTGGTGAGCGAGCTGAACGAGAAAGAGCAGCACGGCAGCCAGTGGAAATTTGATGTCCGCGAGAACGCCGAGCTGCAGCAGTTTGAGCCGATCGTTCGCGTGCGTACCCACGGCGTGGATACCGACTACCCGCTGGATCACGAGTTTGTCACCGGGCCGGAATACCACCGTATCTGCGCGCTGGGCGAAACGCTGCGCGGTCTGATTGAAGACGATGCCTTTATTGAGCGCGGCGAACGTCGTCAGCCGGTGGCCAGCTTCGAGCAGGCGCTGGACTGGCTGGTGAAGGAGTCCCGTCGCGGCCTCTCTATCCAGCGCTATAAAGGTCTTGGTGAGATGAACCCGGATCAGCTGTGGGAAACTACCATGGATCCGGACAGCCGCCGCATGCTACGCGTGACCGTCAAGGACGCGATTGCCGCTGACCAGCTGTTCACGACCCTGATGGGGGACGCCGTTGAACCGCGTCGCGCCTTTATCGAAGAGAACGCCCTCAAAGCGGCAAACATCGATATTTAATCGTCGTACACCGCCATACTCAGGCCGCGCGTTTAGCGCGGCTTTTTTGTGGGCGCAGGCCTGTCCAGCGACATCACGGACGGTAAGCGGCTGGCGAGCGTATCGACGGCAATTCTCACCCTCAGCGGTAGATGCGGCGTCTGTTGCCAGACCGCGTGAACGTCGAAGCGCACATCCGGCGCCTGCTTTAACAGCGGAACGAGCTTCCCCTGATGAATTTCTTTGCTGACCATCCAGCAGGGCAGCCATGCAATGCCGTGTCCGGCCAGCGCAGCGTCGCAGATCGCCTGCAAATCATCCATATTGAGCGATGAACGGGGAGTGAAGGTGTGCGAGGCACCTTCGCTATCCATCAGCTGCCAGGAGAGCACTCTGCCGGCCTGCAGATAGTTAATGGCCGCATGATGGAGTAAATCATCAACGCTTTGCGGCGTGCCCTTCTTCAGCAGATAATCCGGCGCGGCGCACAGCACCATGCGGTGTTCTCCCAGCCTTCGGGCGACCAGAACGCTGCTGTCCTGAAGCGTGCCGTTACGCACCGCCATATCAAACCCTTCCTCGACGAGATCCACCACGCGATCGCTGAATGACATCTCCAGCTCAAGGCCTGGATGTTCCTGCGCCAGCGCGATCAGCAGCGGGGCGACGCACTGGCGGCCAAACAGCACCGGCATGGCCACGCGCAGGCGGCCACTGACCTGCTGTTTCCCCGTTTCCAGCAGCGATTCTGCGCCCCGAATTTCCTCCAGCGCGCGCAGGCAGTGTTCATAAAAAAGGGCGCCGTTGTCGGTCAGGCTCTGGCTGCGGGTCGTACGTTGAAACAGACGTACCCCCAGTCGCTCCTCAAGGCGAGCGATGCTCTTTCCTACCGCCGAACGCGACAAATGCAAACGGATTGCGGCCTGAGCAAAACTCCCAGCCTCAACGGCGGCCACAAAAACCGGAATATCCTTCAGCGTATCGGTCATGGATTGTATCTTTTCTTTCATCAATAATGGGAAAACTTATCGCCACTGGCGACCCTGAGTCAACGGTAGACTGTCGCTCCTGAAGCTTATTTAATGGCAGGAGAGAAAAAATGACTGAGACAATGCAACGCTGGTCCATGGACGCCCTCGGGCGCGACAACCTCAAACTCATCCAGGCGCCTGTTCCGCAGCCAGGGCCGGGTGAAGTCTGCGTACGGGTGAACGCCGTTGCGCTCAACTATCGCGATAAAATGGTCATTGAAGGCACCATGCCGATTGCGCTTTCCTTCCCGTTTACGCCGGCGTCCGATATGGCGGGAGTGGTGGAAAGCACGGGCGAGGGCGTCACGCGTTTCACACCCGGCGCTCGCGTCATCTCGACCTTTTTCCCGGAGTGGATCGACGGTAGGCCAACAGCGGACGCCCGCACTTTGCCCTATAAAACGACCGGCGGTTACTTCCAGGGCATGCTGTCTGAGTACGTGATTGTGAATGAAAACGGGCTGGTGGCCGCCCCGGAAACCCTGGATGACGCCGAGGCCAGCACGTTACCGTGCGCCGGGCTTACCGCATGGTTCGCGCTGGTGGAGCGCGGTCATTTACGCGCCGGGCAATCGGTACTGGTGCAGGGCACGGGCGGTGTGGCGATATTCGCTTTGCAAATTGCCAAAGCGCAGGGGGCAGAGGTTTTTGTCACGTCCGGGAGCGATGAAAAACTGGCGCGGGCCAAACAACTCGGCGCCGATTATGGCATCAACCGGCTTAAAGGCGACTGGGCTGAAGGGATATACGAACTGACGAACGATCGCGGCATCGACCACATCATTGAAACCGTTGGCGGGGAGAACCTGAGGCATTCCCTGCGCGCCGTGGCGGTTCATGGGCGTATTTCGGTCATCGGCGTGCTGGCCGGCAGTGAAATCTCGCTGCCCGCAGGCGAACTGTTGCTGAAATCCCCGGTGATTCAAGGTATTGGCGTGGGGCACCGTCGCGCACTGGAAGATTTTGTCCGCGCCGTTGACGTGACCAGGCTGAAACCGGTGATTGAGCACCGTTACCGCTTTAACCAGCTTGCACAGGCGCTTGAACACCTCGATCGCGGTGCGTTTGGCAAAATCGTGCTCACCCGCGAGTAAGACCCCGTTCCCCGGATCTTGCCTAAAAGGGGGGGTTCTGCTGCGCAATGTAGCTCTATTTTTGTGGGCTTAATCGCGTTAGCATGAGTAAGGACTCATCTTACCCGGGGATTTCATGGCTATTAAACTGATTGCAATCGATATGGACGGCACGCTGCTGCTGCCTGACCATACTATCTCTCCTGCGGTGAAAACCGCGATTGCCGCAGCCCGTGAACGCGGCGTCAACGTGGTGCTGACCACCGGCCGTCCTTACGCTGGCGTGCACAGCTATCTGAAAGAACTGCATATGGAGCAGCTTGGAGATTACTGCATCACCTATAACGGTGCTTTAGTGCAGAAGGCGAGCGACGGCAGTACCGTTGCGCAAACCGCGCTGGGCTACGACGACTACCGCTATCTGGAACAGCTGGCCCGCGATGTCGGCTCCCATTTCCACGCGCTCGATCGTAACACCCTGTATACCGCGAACCGCGATGTGAGCTATTACACGGTACATGAATCCTACGTGGCGACGATCCCGCTGGTCTTCTGCGAAGCCGAAAAGATGGATCCGAATATCCAGCTGCTGAAAGTGATGATGATCGATGAGCCGGCGATTCTGGACAAAGCTATCGCCCGTATTCCGGCTGAGGTGAAAGAGAAGTACACCGTGCTGAAAAGCGCGCCGTACTTCCTTGAAATTCTTGATAAACGCGTCACCAAAGGTACCGGCGTGAAATCGCTGGCCGATGCGCTGGGCATCCAGCCGGAAGAGGTGATGGCGATTGGCGATCAGGAAAACGACATCGCGATGATTGAATACGCTGGCGTCGGCGTGGCGATGGATAACGCGATTCCGGCTGTCAAAGAAGCGGCAAACTTTATCACCAAATCCAATCTGGAAGACGGTGTGGCATATGCTATTGAAAAATATGTCTTAAACTAAAAATCTCTTTCTGAAAAACCCGCGTTTATCGCGGGTTTTTTTATGCCCTGAGTTTAACCCGCCGCAAAATCTCCAAACCGAATTGTCGTTTTTGTGATCTAAATTGTAGTACAACATGTTTGTATTGTACTACATTGTGTCCATGGCGATGACGAGTGACATCACGTTAGTACTACAAAGTTGCGGTTAAAACCGCCTGTCGCGGTAAAGTAGAGAGACATCCAGAGCACAAGGACTTTCCATGACTCTCAATAAAACCGATCGCATCGTCATCACGCTGGGCAAGCAGATTGTCAGCGGCAAATACGTTCCCGGCTCTGCGCTGCCCGCGGAAGCCGACCTGTGTGAGGAGTTTGCCACCTCGCGCAATATCATTCGCGAAGTGTTCCGTTCGTTAATGGCTAAGCGGCTGATTGAAATGAAGCGCTATCGCGGCGCGTTCGTTACCCCGCGCAACCAGTGGAATTATCTCGACACCGACGTTTTACAGTGGGTGCTGGAGAGTGATTACGACCCGCGGCTGATTAGCGCGATGAGCGAGGTACGTAACCTGGTTGAACCCGCGATCGCCCGCTGGGCGGCAGAGCGCGCGACGTCGAGCGACCTGGCGCAAATAGAAGACGCGCTCAACGACATGATCGCCAATAACCAGGACAGGGAAGCGTTTAACGAAGCGGATATTCGCTATCACGAGGCGGTGCTGCAGTCGGTGCATAACCCGGTTCTGCAGCAGCTCAACGTGGCGATCAGCTCGTTACAGCGGGCGGTATTTGAAAGAACGTGGATGGGCGATGAGGCCAACATGCCGAAAACGCTCCAGGAACATAAGGCGCTGTTTGACGCCATCCGGCATCAGGACAGCGAAGCGGCGGAGCAGGCGGCGCTCACCATGATCGCCAGCTCGACACGAAGGTTAAAGGAAATCACATGACATCTCGCTACATCGCAATTGACTGGGGATCGACCAACCTGCGCGCCTGGCTCTATCAGGGCGAACGGTGCCTGGAGAGCAGGCAATCGGAAGCTGGCGTCACGCGTCTAAACGGACACACCCCCGCCGCGGTGTTTAGCGAAATAACCCGGGGCTGGCGCGACGGCGCGACCCCGGCGGTGATGGCAGGAATGGTCGGCAGTAACGTCGGCTGGCAGGCGGTACCCTACTTGCCGGTTCCCGTTCATTTCTCCGCCATTGGTGAACAATTAACTGCCGTTAGCGACAACGTCTGGATTATTCCCGGACTCAGCGTCTCTCGCGACGATAACCATAATGTGATGCGCGGCGAAGAGACTCAGCTCCTCGGCGCGCGGGCGATAGCCCCTTCTTCCGTCTACGTGATGCCCGGCACCCACTGCAAATGGGTGCAGGCAGACCGCCAACAAATTAACGACTTTCGCACGGTGATGACCGGCGAACTTCACCACCTGCTGCTGCGCCACTCGCTGGTCGGCGCCGGGTTACCGGAGCAGGTCTCCGCTCCTGACGCGTTTAATGCCGGGCTTGAGCGCGGCCTGCATTCGCCAGACATCCTGCCGCAGCTTTTTGAAGTTCGCGCTTCACACGTGCTGGGTTCGCTGCCGCGCGCGCATGTCGGCGAGTTTCTGTCGGGACTGCTGATTGGCGCGGAAGTCGCCACCCAGAGCCAACGCTTTCGCGACCAGCAGGTCACCATTGTCGCCGGCGAGGCGCTGGCGAACCGCTATCAGCAGGCACTGAGCGCCATTGGCCGTCAGACCAGCGTGGTGTCGGGCGACAACGCATTTCAGACAGGAATAAGGAGCATCATCCATGCAGTGGCAAACTAACTTACCGCTTATCGCTATCCTGCGCGGGATTACGCCGGAAGAGGCGCTGGCGCACGTGGGGGCGGCGATCGACGCCGGCTTCGACGCCGTTGAAATTCCGCTTAACTCACCGCAGTGGGAAAAGAGTATTCCCGCCGTTGTTGAGGCTTATGGTGATAAGGCGCTGATTGGCGCGGGCACCGTGCTTAATGCAGAGCGGGTGGACCAGCTTGCCCGAATGGGCTGCAGGCTTATCGTCACGCCCAATATTCAGCCGGAGGTCATTCGCCGTGCGGTGAGCTACGGCATGACGGTTTGTCCCGGATGCGCGACGGCGACGGAGGCGTTCGCCGCGCTGGACGCCGGGGCTCAGGCGTTGAAAGTCTTCCCATCTTCGGCTTTTGGCCCTGACTACATCAAAGCGCTAAAGGCCGTTTTGCCGCCGGAGGTGCCCGTTTTTGCGGTGGGCGGCGTGACGCCGGAAAATCTGGCGCAGTGGATAAAAGCAGGCTGTACCGGTGCCGGGCTGGGCAGCGATCTCTATCGCGCTGGCCAATCCGTAGAGCGTACCCAACGGCAGGCGGCAGCATTTGTTAAAGCGTATCGAGAGGCAGTGCAATGAAAATAACCAAACTCACCACGTATCGTTTACCCCCGCGCTGGATGTTTCTAAAAATTGAAACCGACGAAGGCGTGGTTGGCTGGGGCGAGCCCGTGATTGAAGGGCGCGCGCGCACCGTAGAGGTGGCGGTGCATGAGCTCGGCGATTATCTCATAGGCCAGGATCCGGCGCGGATTAACGACCTGTGGCAGGTGATGTACCGCGCGGGCTTTTACCGCGGCGGCCCGATTTTAATGAGCGCCATCGCCGGTATCGACCAGGCGCTGTGGGATATTAAAGGCAAAGTGCTGAACGCGCCGGTCTGGCAGCTAATGGGCGGCCTGGTGCGTGACAAAATCAAAGCCTACAGCTGGGTTGGCGGCGACCGTCCGGCAGAGGTGATTGATGGCATCAAGAAGCTGCGCGGTATTGGTTTTGATACCTTCAAATTAAACGGCTGCGAAGAGCTGGGGCTGATCGATAATTCTCGCGCGGTGGATGCGGCGGTGAATACCGTCGCGCAAATTCGCGAAGCGTTCGGCAATGAAATTGAGTTCGGTCTCGATTTTCACGGCCGCGTTAGCGCGCCAATGGCGAAGGTGCTGATTAAAGAGCTGGAGCAATATCGCCCGCTGTTTATTGAAGAGCCGGTTCTTGCCGAGCAGGCGGAATATTATCCGCGACTGGCGGCGCAAACCTCGATTCCTATCGCGGCGGGCGAACGCATGTTCTCGCGCTTCGAGTTTAAACGCGTGCTGGAAGCCGGTGGGCTGGCCATTCTCCAACCCGATCTGTCGCACGCGGGCGGTATTACCGAGTGCTATAAAATCGCCGGAATGGCCGAAACCTACGACGTGGCGCTGGCGCCGCACTGCCCGCTGGGGCCTGTTGCGCTTGCCGCCTGCCTGCACGTCGATTTTGTCTCCTATAACGCCGTCTTCCAGGAGCAAAGTATGGGCATTCACTATAACAAGGGCGCGGAATTACTCGACTTTGTGAAAAATAAAGACGACTTCAATATGGAAGGCGGTTTCTTTAAACCATTAATGAAGCCCGGGCTTGGCGTAGAAATCGATGAAGCGCGGGTCATTGAATTAAGTCAGAATGCGCCGGACTGGCGTAATCCGTTGTGGCGGCATGAGGATGGTAGCGTCGCCGAATGGTAAATGCGCGTCATACTTTGCGCTGCTGATGCGTTGGCTGCATTTTCTTATCCCAGTCACATACTAATGTATGCTCCTGGGAATGCGAAAATTTGCCGCCTTTCCCCAGCACAAATTATTTAGCGCATTACGGTTAAGTTATTAATAAAAAATTTAAATAAACCCTCTGTAAATTACCGGGCATGGTGAGCGGCCTCGCTATGCCCAAAATCTGGAGACAGATTGCGATGGATATTTCAGTTACAGCTGCAAAACCCGGGCGTCGTCGTTATTTGACGCTGATTATGATCTTTATTACCGTGGTGATTTGTTATGTTGATCGCGCCAACCTTGCGGTGGCATCGGCGCATATTCAGGAAGAGTTTGGTATTACCAAAGCGGAAATGGGATATGTATTTTCCGCCTTCGCGTGGCTGTATACGCTTTGCCAGATTCCTGGCGGTTGGTTCCTTGACCGCGTGGGCTCAAGGCTGACCTACTTTATCGCTATTTTTGGCTGGTCGGTGGCGACGCTACTGCAGGGATTTGCCACGGGGCTAATGTCGTTGATTGGCCTGCGCGCGATTACCGGGATATTTGAAGCGCCGGCGTTTCCCACCAATAATCGCATGGTGACCAGCTGGTTTCCGGAGCACGAGCGCGCATCAGCCGTCGGTTTTTACACCTCAGGCCAGTTTGTCGGGCTGGCATTCCTGACCCCGCTATTAATCTGGATTCAGGAAATGCTGAGCTGGCACTGGGTATTTATCGTTACCGGCGCTATCGGGATCGTATGGTCACTGATTTGGATTAAGGTTTATCAGCCGCCGCGTCTGACGAAAAGCATCAGCAAAGCCGAGCTGGATTATATTCGCGACGGCGGTGGTCTGGTGGACGGCGATGCGCCCGTTAAAAAAGAGGCGCGGCAGCCGCTGACCAAAGCCGACTGGAAGCTGGTATTCCATCGCAAACTGATTGGCGTTTACCTTGGACAGTTTGCCGTGACCTCGACGCTGTGGTTCTTCCTGACCTGGTTCCCCAACTATCTGACCCAGGAAAAGGGGATTACGGCGCTGAAAGCGGGCTTTATGACCACGGTTCCGTTCCTTGCCGCCTTTGTTGGCGTGCTGCTCTCCGGCTGGCTGGCGGACAGGCTGGTGAGAAAAGGTTTCTCATTAGGCGCCGCGCGTAAAACCCCGATTATCTGCGGCCTGCTGATCTCGACCTGCATCATGGGCGCAAACTATACCAACGATCCGGTGTGGATTATGGTCCTGATGGCGCTGGCCTTCTTCGGTAACGGCTTCGCTTCCATTACCTGGTCGCTGGTCTCTTCGCTTGCGCCGATGCGGCTTATCGGGTTGACCGGTGGAATGTTTAATTTCGTCGGCGGGCTGGGCGGTATCACCGTTCCGCTGGTGGTGGGTTATCTGGCCCAGGACTATGGTTTTGCTCCTGCGCTGGTTTATATTTCCGTTATTGCGCTGGTGGGCGCGCTCTCTTACATCCTGCTGGTGGGGGATGTCAAACGAGTAGGCTAATTCTTTCCGATACGATACCCTGATGCGAAAGTCTCGCATCAGGGTATGTTTATGAAACAAGTCACCTTTGCTCCCCGTCATCATCAACTTACCAACACGCGCGCCTGGACGGCGGACAGCCGGTGGCTGGTCTTTGACGTTCGTCCCTCTGGCGCCTCTTTTACCGGCGAAACCATCGAGCGGGTGAATGTCGAGACGGGAGAGGTTGAGATCCTCTACCGTGCCGGACAGGGCGCGTACGTTGGCGTGGTGACCGTTCATCCATCGATAGATAAATATGTCTTTATCCACGGGCCGGAAAACCCTGACGAGCGCTGGCATTACGATTTCCACCATCGTCGCGGCGTGTTCTCCTGGCAGGGCGAAACGCACAACCTCGATGCGATGGATATTTCCGCCCCCTATACACCCGGCGCGCTGCGCGGCGGCAGCCATGTGCATGTCTTCAGCCCGAACGGCGAATTTGTCAGCTTTACCTATAACGACCACGTGCTGCATGAACGCGATCCGGCGCTGGATTTGCGCAACGTTGGCGTGGCGGTTCCCTATGGCCCGGTAGTACCGCGTGGGGATCATCCACGAGAATACGGCGGCAGCCACTGGTGTGTGCTGGTCAGCCGCACAACGCCGACCCCCGCGCCGGGCAGCGACGAGATTAATCGCGCCTATGAAGAGGGCTGGGTGGGCAACCGGGCGCTGGCGTTTATTGGCGATACGCTGGCGGTAAATGGCGACAAAGTGCCGGAGCTATTTATTGTCGAGCTGCCGGAGAGCGAGCAGGGCTGGAAGCAGTCTGGCGATGCGCCATTGGCAGGAACGGAAACCACGATGCCGGCTCCCCCTGCCGGCGTTGTTCAGCGTCGCTTAACGTTTACCCACCAACGCCGTTACCCGGGACTGGTGAATACGCCGCGTCATTGGGTGCGCGCTAATCCCTCGGCAACGGACATCGCTTTTCTGATGCGCGACGAGGCCGGCGTGGTGCAAATGTGGCTTATCTCGGCGCAGGGAGACAAGCTGCGGCAGCTGACCCACAGCCGATCCGATATCCAGTCGGCGTTTAACTGGCATCCGTCAGGAAAATGGCTGGGCTTTGTGCTGGAAAACCGCATCGCGCTTTGTGACGCGCAGAATGGGGAAATCGACTTTTTGACTGATGGGCATGCCAATCCGCCTTCGGCCGACGCGGTCGTCTTTTCGCCAGACGGCACACGGCTTGCCTGGATGGAGGAGGTGGACGGTTACCGCCAGCTGCGGGTAACCGCAACGGCGCGCTAAATCAGGGGTTCGGCATTGGCGCTGGCGGGATCACTGCGTTGGTCGCCAGCGTCTCTTTCTCGCTCTTTTCCACGCGCGATTTAACCGAGCTATCGGTGCGGAACATATCCCACGGTAGCAGCAGCGTGTCCATAACGGCCGTGAGCGGCATATCCAGCGCCACCAGGGATTTCGTACCCCAGTTGGCATCGCTATCTCCCAGCATTTGCGCGCTGGCGCGCGTTCCCGGATAGGTTCCTTCCTTACCGCCGGTATGTGACATCACGCTGGAGCAACCGCCTAAACTTATCATCCCGCTAAGCAGGACCAGCTTTAACAGACCGTTTTTCATCATTTTTCCGTCATCGTTACGGGCGTTGATAGAACCTTCTATGTACAAAATCATGCAGGGCGCAGCCAACAGAGCCGCGGCCTGAAGAATGGCGTACATATCGGTTATATCGGGCCATTCCATGGATGCATAGTGCCATTGCGCCGCACTGTGGCAGGCGTCGCACTTTGCCTTTTGTGCTGTCCCTCCAGTCTAAGCAATAGACCGCAAACTGCAAAAAAAATTGCCCTTTTCCCCTTGAAAAGGTCATGGATATACCCATTTTAGGAATGTGTCTCCCGGAGAATACGCCGAATGGGTATTCCGGGTAATAACGGCCTGTCCATGATGGAAGGTCAGATAATTCTCGCTGATTTCAGGAGCTATGTATTATGCGTAATTTCGATCTCTCCCCGCTGTATCGTTCTGCTATTGGTTTCGACCGCCTTTTCAATCTGTTAGAAAATAATCAAAGCCAGAGTAATGGCGGCTATCCTCCGTACAACGTTGAGTTAGTAGACGAGAACAACTACCGCATCGCGATTGCCGTTGCCGGTTTTGCCGAGAGCGAACTGGAAATTACCGCGCAGGATAATCTGCTTATCGTAAAAGGCGCCCATGCCGCCGAGCAGAAAGAGCGCACTTATCTGTATCAGGGCATCGCTGAACGCAATTTTGAGCGTAAATTCCAGCTTGCGGAAAATATTCATATTCGCGGCGCCAACCTGGTAAACGGTCTGCTGTATATCGACCTTGAGCGAGTTATTCCTGAAGCGAATAAGCCGCGCCGTATCGAGATCAACTAATTTTTTGGGCCGCGAAGGCGGCCCGATATTCATTCAAAAAACTGCCCGCCGTCAGGGGGCAAAGGCGAATCCACAGGATTTGCAGATATCCACTCGCTTCTTAGAAGGAGAAAGACTATGCGTAACTACGATTTATCCCCGCTGCTGCGTCAATGGATCGGTTTTGACAAACTGGCCAACGCGCTGCAAACCGCCGGTGAAAGCCAGAGCTTCCCGCCCTATAACATCGAAAAAAGCGACGACAACCACTATCGCATTACCCTTGCGCTGGCCGGTTTCCGTCAGGAAGATTTGGATATCCAGCTTGAAGGCACGCGCCTGACGGTAAAAGGCGCGCCGCAGCAGCCGGAAAAAGAGACCAAATGGCTGCATCAGGGGCTGGTTAACCAGGCGTTTAGCCTGAGCTTCACGCTCGCCGAAAATATGGAAGTCTCCGGGGCAACCTTTACCAACGGCCTGCTGCATATCGATTTGACCCGCAACGAGCCGGAACAGATCGCCCCGCAGCGCATCGCCATCAGCGAGCGCCCCGCGTTAGATAGCTAATTAAGCTAACCACCTATAAAGCCCCGATGTTCGGGGCTTTTTTGTGCGTGATACGCATTACTTTGTCCTTTCTTGCTATGTTCAACAAAATGGTCGTTGGCTGATCCCGTGATTATTGTGCGCCAGGCGGCATACAGCCTGGTGAGTACCGGTCATAATCCTCATTGTGAGTAATGTTATACACAGGGAAGAGACGATGAGTGATATAGCATTGACCGTTAGCGTATTGGCGCTGGTGGCGGTCGTCGGATTGTGGATCGGCAATGTAAAAGTGCGCGGTGTCGGCTTCGGTATCGGAGGCGTGCTGTTTGGCGGTATTATCGTCGGCCACTTTGTGGACCAGGCGGGCATTACGCTCAGCAGCCCTATGCTGCACTTTATTCAGGAATTTGGCCTGATTCTCTTCGTGTATACCATCGGTATCCAGGTGGGGCCGGGCTTCTTCGCCTCGCTGCGCGTCTCCGGCCTGCGGCTGAACCTCTTCGCTATTCTGATCGTCATTCTCGGCGGCCTGGTCACCGCGGTCCTGCATAAACTGTTCGATATCCCTCTTCCCGTGGTGCTCGGCATCTTCTCCGGCGCGGTAACCAACACGCCTGCGCTGGGGGCCGGGCAGCAGATCCTGCGCGACCTTGGCGTACCGCTTGATACCGTCGATCAGATGGGGATGAGCTACGCCATGGCCTATCCGTTTGGCATCTGCGGCATTTTGCTGACCATGTGGCTGGTGCGACTGTTTTTCCGCATCAACGTCGAGAAAGAAGCCCAGCAGTTTGACGAGCTCAGCGGCAACGGCCACGCGCATCTTCAGACCATCAACGTGCGGGTCGAAAACCCCAACCTGAACAATATGGCGATTCAGGATGTGCCGATGCTTAACAGCGACAAGCTGATCTGCTCGCGCCTCAAGCGCGAGGAGATGCTAATGGTGCCCGCGCCGAATACCCTGATTCAGCTCGGAGACCTGCTGCACCTGGTCGGGCGACCGGAGGATTTACACAATGCCCAGCTGGTGATTGGCAAGGAGGTTTCCACTTCGCTCTCCACGCGCGGTACCGATCTGAAAGTCGAGCGCGTGGTGGTCACTAACGAAAAAGTATTGGGTAAACGCATACGCGATCTGCACTTTAAACAGCGCTATGACGTGGTGATCTCGCGACTCAATCGCGCCGGGGTTGAGCTGGTCGCCAGCAGCCATGCCAGCCTGCAGTTCGGCGATATTCTTAACCTCGTCGGCCGTCCGGAGGCGATTGACGCGGTGGCCGCCGAGCTGGGCAACGCCCAGCAAAAACTGCAGCAGGTGCAGATGCTGCCGGTATTTATCGGTATTGGCCTGGGCGTGCTGCTGGGCTCCATTCCGCTGTTTATTCCGGGGTTCCCGGCGGCGCTGAAGCTGGGCCTGGCAGGGGGGCCGCTGATTATGGCGCTGATCCTCGGGCGTATCGGCAGCATCGGTAAGCTCTACTGGTTTATGCCGCCCAGCGCTAACCTTGCGCTGCGCGAGCTGGGCATTGTGCTGTTTCTCGCGGTGGTTGGCCTGAAATCCGGCGGCGATTTTGTGGCGACGCTGATTGACGGTGATGGCATGAGTTGGATTGTCTACGGCATCTTTATCACCGCTATCCCACTGCTGGCTGTCGGTATTCTGGCGCGGATGCTGGCGAAGATGAACTACCTGACCCTGTGCGGGATGCTGGCCGGTTCAATGACCGACCCGCCCGCGCTGGCCTTTGCCAACAATCTGCATGCCACCAGCGGCGCGGCGGCGCTCTCTTACGCGACCGTTTATCCGCTGGTCATGTTCTTACGTATTATTACGCCGCAGCTACTGGCGGTGCTGTTCTGGGGGATAGGTTAACGGATTCTCCGCCTGGACGCGCCGCAGGTGGTAGTCCACCTGATACTCGCTGGCGTTACGGAACATCACCGAATAGTTAAGAAACTCGCCGCTGTCGCTGTAGGAAAGGGAGGTTATACGCAGCAGCGGCGTCTGCTCCGGCACGTTCATCGACTGCGCCAGCTGCCTGTCCGCCAGCACCGGCGACAGCGTTTCATAGTTGCCGCTAATGGTTATGCCACACTCCTTCTCGATGTAATCGAACTTCGACCCTTCCAGATGCACCAGCGACAGATTGCGAAACAGCTTCACCGGCATATAGCTGTCCTCCAGCATTAGCGGCTTGCCATCGACATAGCGCACCCGGCGCGAGAAGTAGATCCGTTCATCAATTTGTATCCGCAGCAGGCTGGCGATAGCCGGGGGGGCGGGCATCACCTCAAAAACCAATACCCGGCTGACCACCTCTTTACCCTGCTTGCGCAGCACCTCGGCCAGCCCGGTCAGATTGCTGGTTTCATGATGCAGGTCTTTGCGGGCGACGTAGGTGCCGGAGCCGTGCCGACGCACCACCAGTCCCCAGGTGACCAGCAGATCGATGGCTTTGCGGATAGTCATGCGCGCGACGCCGAACTCTTCCGCCAGCTTTTTTTCCCCGGGAAGCGGGCTGCCGACTTCGAAATCGGAGGAGTTGAGACGCAAACGTAATCTGTCGGCGATGGATTTGTAGATCACCAGTAGACCTCTATTCACTCAATTGAAAACGATGATGCACGGATTATTAGCTTTAAAAATAGAGTTAATACATATGGATAAATACGCTTCGTTACAGAGGCGTAATCAGCGCAATTCAGAATGTCTAATTTTTACTTAAAAAGTAGACAACATTGGCGCAATTAAAACCATGAAAGCGATCACGAATCGTAACGGCGCCGCATGTTGTTGACCGGGCAAATTTCTATTCTCGTTTCAGGCCAGTACAAATAATTACCCTGAATCATTCACCGCGGTACGTGAAGCATGCCGGGTATGGATAAGGCCACTCACCCTATGAGTTGTTATATGAGGATTTTCAAATGCTCAGTCAAATACAACGCTTTGGCGGCGCCATGTTTACCCCGGTTTTACTCTTTCCTTTCGCCGGGATCGTGGTGGGTATCGCCATTATGCTGCGCAACCCGATGTTCGTCGGGGAAGCGCTCACAGCACCCGATAGTTTATTTGCTCAGATCGTTCACATTGTTGAAGAGGGCGGCTGGACCGTCTTTCGTAATATGCCGCTGATTTTCGCCGTCGGTCTGCCGATCGGCCTGGCGAGACAGGCCCAGGGCCGGGCCTGCCTGGCGGTACTGGTCAGCTTCCTCACCTGGAACTACTTCATCAACGCCATGGGGATGACCTGGGGCCACTTCTTCGGCGTCGATTTTTCCGTGGAGCCGACGCCAGGCAGCGGCCTGACGATGATGGCCGGGATTAAAACGCTCGATACCAGCATTATCGGCGCGATCGTTATCTCCGGGCTGGTGACCGCCCTGCATAACCGCTACTTCGATAAACCGCTGCCGGTGTTTCTGGGGATTTTCCAGGGCTCCTCGTTTGTGGTGATTGTCGCCTTCCTGGCGATGATCCCCTGCGCCTGGCTGACCTTGCTGGGCTGGCCAAAAGTGCAGATGGGCATTGAATCGCTGCAGGCCTTCTTACGCTCGGCCGGGGCGCTGGGGGTCTGGGTCTATATTTTCCTCGAGCGCATTCTGATCCCGACCGGTTTACATCACTTTGTCTACGGACCGTTTATTTTCGGTCCGGCGGTAGTGGAAAGCGGTATTCAGGTTTACTGGGCGCAGCATTTACATGAGTTCAGCCAGAGTACCGAGGCGCTGAAAACCCTGTTCCCGGAAGGCGGATTCGCGCTGCACGGTAACTCGAAGGTCTTTGGTTCCGTCGGTATCGCGCTGGCGCTCTACTACACCGCCGCGCCGGAAAATCGCGTGAAAGTCGCCGGTCTGCTGATTCCCGCCACCTTGACCGCCGTACTGGTGGGAATAACCGAGCCGTTAGAGTTCACCTTCCTGTTTATCTCGCCGCTGCTGTTTGCCGTCCATGCGGTGCTGGCGGCCACTATGGCGACGGTGATGTATATCTGCGGCGTGGTAGGCAACTTTGGCGGCGGCCTGCTCGACCAGTTTCTGCCGCAAAACTGGATCCCCATGTTCCACAACCATGCCTCAATGATGTTTATCCAGATAGGCGTTGGCGTGTGCTTCACCGCGCTCTACTTCGTCATCTTCCGCACGTTGATTCTGCGCCTGAACCTGAAAACGCCGGGCCGCGAAGAGAGTGAAATTAAGCTCTATAGCAAAGCGGATTATCAGGCCGCGCGCGGCAAAACCAGCGCCGCGGGGGCTGCGGATACCAAACTGGGCCAGGCCGCCGGCTTCCTGCAGGCGCTGGGCGGAGCGGGCAATATCGAAAGCATTAATAACTGCGCCACCCGACTGCGCATCGCGCTGGTCGATATGGCGAAGACGCAAAGCGACGACGTCTTTAAAGCGCTGGGCGCCCACGGCGTAGTCCGCCGCGGCAACGGAATTCAGGTCATCGTCGGCCTGCACGTCCCTCAGGTCCGCGACCAGCTGGAAACCCTCATCAAAGATTCTCTACAGACCGAACAAACCACCATGACGGAGGCAGTATCATGAAAAAATTCTCAGTTGTTATCGCAGGCGGCGGCAGTACCTTCACCCCGGGCATCGTGCTGATGCTGTTAGCGAACCAGGATCGCTTCCCGCTGCGGTCGCTGAAATTTTACGACAACGACGGCGCGCGTCAGGAGACCATCGCCGAGGCGTGCAAAGTGATCCTCAAAGAGCAGGCGCCGGAGATTGAATTCAGCTATACCACCGACCCGCAGGCGGCCTTTACCGACGTTGATTTCGTGATGGCGCATATCCGCGTGGGCAAATACCCGATGCGTGAAAAAGATGAAAAAATTCCGCTGCGCCACGGCGTGCTGGGGCAGGAAACCTGCGGCCCTGGCGGTATAGCCTACGGTATGCGCTCCATCGGCGGCGTCCTGGAGCTGGTGGACTATATGGAAAAATATTCGCCGAACGCCTGGATGCTGAACTACTCCAACCCGGCGGCCATTGTGGCGGAAGCGACCCGTCGCCTGCGTCCGAACGCCAGAATTCTCAACATTTGCGATATGCCGATCGGTATCGAAGGGCGGATGGCGCAAATCGTCGGCCTCAAGGACCGCAAGCAGATGCGCGTGCGCTATTATGGGCTGAACCACTTCGGCTGGTGGACCTCGATTGAAGATCTGCAGGGTAACGATTTGATGCCGAAACTGCGCGAACACGTGGCGAAATTCGGCTATGTTCCGCCATCAAACGATCCCCATACCGAGGCGAGCTGGAACGACACCTTCGCCAAGGCGAAGGACGTGCAGGCGCTGGATCCGGATACGATGCCGAATACTTACCTTAAGTATTATCTGTTCCCGGACTACGTCGTGGCGCACTCCAATCCGGAACGCACCCGCGCCAACGAGGTGATGGACCACCGTGAGAAAAACGTCTTTAGCGCCTGCCGGGCCATTATTGCCGCGGGCCACTCGTCCGCAGGCGATCTGGAAATTGACGAACACGCGTCCTACATCGTCGATCTGGCGGCGGCGATTGCCTTTAATACTCAGGAACGCATGCTGCTGATTGTGCCAAACAACGGGGCGATTCATAACTTTGACGCCGATGCGATGGTGGAAATTCCGTGCCTGGTTGGCCACAACGGACCGGAGCCGTTGACGGTAGGCGATATTCCCCACTTCCAGAAAGGGATGATGAGCCAGCAGGTTGCGGTGGAAAAACTGGTGGTGGATGCCTGGGAACAGCGCTCTTATCACAAGCTGTGGCAGGCCATTGCGCTGTCGAAAACCGTGCCGAGCGCATCCGTTGCGAAAGCGATTCTTGATGACCTGATTGCGGCCAATAAAGCGTACTGGCCGGAACTGCATTAATCCTGCTGACCGGCAGCCACAGGGTGCCGGTTATTCATTTATCGGCCTGATAGCCCGACTTTATACGGTTATCAGGCCTGAGCTTCCTCTGAAACGGGGCGATTATTAATGCCCTCCGCTTTGGCAGTCAGGTAGAATCGGCGGTATTTTACGCAACCGGGAATCCATCAAGGAGTCATGATGAAAATATCCCGCCTTGGTGAAGCGCCGGATTACCGCTTCTCGCTGGCGAATGAACGTACCTTTCTGGCGTGGATCCGCACTTCGCTTGGCTTTTTAGCCGGTGGCGTCGGCCTGGACCAGCTGGCGCCGGATTTCGCTACGCCGCTGATTCGCGAAATTCTGGCGCTGCTGCTGTGCCTGTTTGCCGGCGGTCTGGCGATTTACGGCCATATACGCTGGCTGAGCAACGAAAAGGCGATGCGGCTGAAACAGGATCTTCCCTATACCCGCACGCTGCTGCTGATCAGTATTCTGCTGACCCTCGTCATCGTGGTGGTGATGGCGCTGGTGCTCTATGCCGGATAATCGCCGGGCGCGTCGCGAGAGCGATCCGGGCCTGCAGCCGGAGCGTACGTCGCTGGCCTGGTTTCGCACCCTTTTAGGCTATGGCGCGCTGCTGGCGCTGGCGATTAAGCACCACTGGCATCAGGCGGGGATCGCATTCTGGATTTCGCTGTGCATATTGCCGTTCGCCGCCCTCATCCTCTGGCGCTATACCCGCAGCCGCAATCTGATGAACGTTGAGCAAAGCGATTTTGCTCAGCCGCAGGCGGTTCGTGACAAATTTTTGATCGCATTCGCAGTACTTTCCCTGTCATTGTTGTTTGCTGTAACCCATATACGACAGGTGATTTTGTTTATTAAGGATATGACATGACAGGATGTCAGGCCGATTACGGTGACGATCGGCACTGCGGTAACTGCAAATCGCTGGCGAGCGATCTTCCGGTACAGGAAGTCATTATCGATCGTCAGGCGTGCCAACGCCCCGAGCGTGTCTACCATCAGCTGAGCGCTCAGGGAGCCGTGGCCATCAAGTTTATTCCCCATCTGCAACCTTCCGACGCCCGGCTGTGGGGGGATTTCCTCTGCGCGGTGTTTGCGATTTGGGTTAAAGAAGATGCTAACCGCATCGTCGTGCCGCTGTTTGAGGCCACGCTGCGCGCCTGGCGCGGCGAGTCGGTGCAGTATGCCAACAATCCGCCGGGGCCTGCCTGCGCGGGCTGCGCCTGGCTAAGATTATGCGGTGGGGGCTGCCCGCAGCTGCGTCTGGAGGATGGCTCCAATGCGCTATGCGAGGGTTACCGGCAGTTTTATAGCTGGAGCGCCCCCTATATGCGCGTTCTGCGCGATCTACTCAATCAGCACCGTTCGCCGGTTGAGCTTATGCATCTGCTGCGCTAAAAAATGGCGACGAAAGAAGCTTCGTCGCCATCGCGTTGACCTGACGGGAGGTTTACCGTCCTTTTGCCAGATACTGCGCCATCTCCTCTTCCGGCACCATGCCGCCGCCGGTTGCCCACACAAGGTGGGTCGCATTGCGCATCTGCCCGGCGGTGAAACCGTGCATCTGCTGATACGCCTGGCTGGCGCAGACCCGCTGCGGCCCGGCCATGCCGGCCAGCGCGGACGGCTCCAGGCGAATACCTTCTTCCTCGGCTAACCAACCCAGCATGTCGTACATTGTCTGGTCATCGAGAGAGTAGAACCCATCCAGCAGGCGCTCCATTGCCCTGCCAACGAAACCGGAAGCGCGGCCTACCGCCAGACCATCCGCGGCGGTCAGATTATCAATTCCCAGATCCTGAACCGAAATCTGGTCATGCAGGCCGGTATAAACCCCCAGCAGCATGCAAGGGGAGTGGGTCGGTTCGGCGAAGAAGCAGTGGACGTTATCGCCAAACGCCAGCTTCAGGCCAAACGCCACGCCGCCGGGGCCGCCGCCAACGCCGCACGGCAGATAAACAAACAGCGGATGACTGGCGTCCACCACGCGCCCTTCGCGGGCAAACTGCGCTTTTAGCCGCTCGCCGGCCACGGAGTAGCCGAGGAACAGGGTGCGCGAGTTCTCATCATCGATAAAGAAGCAGTTCGGGTCGGACTCGGCGGCTTTACGCCCCTGCTCAACCGCCACGCCGTAATCCTCTTCGTACTCCACCACCGTCACGCCGTGGCTGCGCAGTTTGGCCTTTTTCCACGCTCTGGCGTCGGCGGACATATGGACCGTCACCTTGAAGCCGATGCGCGCGCTCATTATGCCAATCGACATCCCCAAGTTGCCGGTGGAGCCAACGGCGATGCTGTACTGGCTGAAGAACGTCCTGAACTCGGGGGTCAGCAGTTTGCGGTAGTCGTCGGCTGTGTTTAACAGTCCCGCGTCGATCGCCAGTTTTTCCGCGTGGGTCAGGACTTCATAAATGCCGCCGCGGGCCTTAATCGAGCCGGAAATCGGCAGGTGGCTGTCTTTCTTCAGCAGCAGATCGCCAGCAATGGGCTGACGAAAGGTTTTTTCCAGCCGGGCCTTCATTGCCGGGATGGCCACCAGCTCGGATTCGATAATACCGCCGGTGGCGGCGGTTTCCGGAAAGGCTTCCGCCAGATAGGGCGCAAAACGATCGAGGCGGGCGTGGGCATCCTGAACGTCTTCTGTCGTCAGGCCAACGTAGGGTAACCCCTCTGCCAGCGACGTCGTTGACGGGTTAAACCAGGTGGTTTCTTTCAGGGCTATCAGCTCCTCCAGTAGAGGAAACTGGGCGAGTAAAGTGGTCATGTCAGCGTTTTTCATATTACGTCTCTTTGCGCTCAGATGATGAAAGAAAGCAGGAATGTACCGGCCAGTGCAAGCAGCGAAGCGATAAAGGTCGCCGTGGTATAGTATTTGAACGTTTCGTTAAGGCTTGCCCCGCAGTACTGCTTAACCAGCCAGAACAGGGAATCCGTCACGATAGTGCAGCCAATCGCGCCGGAGCCGATGGCGATAGCGATGATTTCCGGGCTCACGCCGGGATAGAGCGGCAGCATCGGCGCGACGATGGCGGTTGCGCCCATCATGGCGACGGTGGCGGAACCGACGGCGGCATGCAGAATCAGCGCCACCAGCCAGGCCAGCAGAATCGGGTGCATATCGAGGTTCGACAGAATCACCGCCAGCGTATCGGCCAGGCCGCTGGTTTTCAGAATGGCGTTAAAGGCCCCGCCTGCGCCGATAATCAGCAGGATATTGGCAATAGAGCCGAAACAGTTTTCCGTGTGCGTCAGCAGGGTGCTCATGCCCATATTCTGGCGGATACCCAGCACGTAGTAGGCCACAAAGACCGCGATAAACATGGCGGTGATCGGGTTGCCGATAAACTCCAGCAGCATATACAGCGTGCCGCCTTTAGTCATATTCAGTTCGGCGATGGTTTTTACCAGCATCAGGCCGATCGGCAGCAGCACCGTAAACAGCGTGGCGCCCAGCGACGGCAGAGTCTCTTCTTTGCGCACTTCGAGGTTGGCAAACTCAGCCGGCACCGCTTTAAACGGCAGGCGGTTGCCGAGCAGCCGCAGGAACAGCGGGCCGCCGACCAGCGAGGCCAGCAGGCCCACCAGCAGACCGTAAACGATCACCGTTCCGATATCCGCGCCCAGTTTGTTGGCGACGAACAGCGCAGCCGGATGCGGCGGCACCACGCAGTGCACCGCCATCAGCGCCGTACACAGCGGGATGGCCAGCTTCAGCAGCGACGTGTTGGTCTTTTTGGCAATGGAAAACGCCAGCGGAATCAGCAGCACCACGCCCACTTCAACGAACAGGGTGATCCCGCAAATCAGGCCCACCAGCACCATAATGACGTCGGCGGACAGCCAGCGGCAGCGCTGGAGCGTCAGGCCAATACGTTCCGCTGCGCCGGAGACCTCCATCATTTTGCCGAGAATCGTCCCCAGCCCAATCACCGCCGCAAGGAAGCCCAGCGTGCCGCCAATCCCGCTCTCAATGGCGTTAACCATATCCAGCGGGCTCATGCCCATCATGGCGCCGACGAAAAAGCTTGCCAGCAGTAGCGCCAGAAACGGGTGAAACTTCAGTTTGACGATAGTTAATACAATCAACACGATGCTGATCAGCAGCGTGCTCACAACCCAGATCTGAGATTCCATACCCCACCTCGCCTGTGAATAATCTATGGGTATTGAACAGAAAAACGGCACGCGCTGACAAACGATATAAACGGCCCTTCAGGTGAGTCAGATTGAATCAAAAAGGTGATTTTGCTCTAAAATTGTCTGTTATGTGTGCTATGCATCACTTTTATTCATCTTTAACGCGCAGCTGGCGCGAAAAATTTCTTACACTCGGCGGGGAATAGTGAA
Source organism: Klebsiella sp. GW_Kp182 (assembly GCF_040062275.1). Taxonomy (NCBI): domain Bacteria; kingdom Pseudomonadati; phylum Pseudomonadota; class Gammaproteobacteria; order Enterobacterales; family Enterobacteriaceae; genus Klebsiella; species Klebsiella sp. GW_Kp182. Next base: position 86,953 of record NZ_JBEAFQ010000009.1, read on the forward strand.
GGAGTAAGAGATGGAGACGCTAAAAGAGTTAGGCACTCGCCTGCTTAACGGCTGGCAGCTATCGAAGCTGTATACCTTTGAAGTCGCCGCCCGGCATGAGTCGTTTGCGCTGGCGGCGGAGGAGCTGTCGCTGACGCCCAGCGCGGTGAGCCACCGTATCAATCAGCTGGAAGAAGAGCTGGGGATCCAGTTGTTTGTGCGTTCGCACCGCAAAGTAGAGCTGACGCATGAAGGTAAGCGGGTGTTCTGGGCGCTGAAGTCCTCGCTGGATAGCCTGAACCAGGAAATTCTGGATATTAAAAACCAGGAGCTGTCGGGGACGTTAACGGTCTATTCGCGCCCGTCCATCGCCCAGTGCTGGCTGGTTCCCGCGCTCGGCGATTTTACCCGCCGCTATCCGTCGATCTCGCTTACCGTGCTGACCGGCAACGATAACGTCAATATGCAGCGCGCGGGCATCGATCTGGCAATCTACTTCGATGATGCGCCTTCCTCGCAGCTGAGCCACCATTTTCTGATGGATGAGGCCATCGTACCGGTCTGCACGGCGGATTACGCGCGCCAGCATCAGCTACAGCAGAACCCCGGCAATCTTCGTCACTGTACGCTGCTGCACGATCGGCAGGCGTGGAGCAACGATTCCGGCACCGATGAGTGGTTCAGCTGGGCGCAGACATTTTGCGTAGATTTGCCGCAATCGTCGGGTATTGGCTTCGATCGTTCGGATTTAGCGGTGATTGCCGCGATGAATCACGTTGGCGTGGCGATGGGGCGTAAGCGGCTGGTGCAAAAGCGCCTGGAGAGCGGCGAGCTGATCGCACCGTTCGGCGAGATGACCCTGAAGTGCCATCAGCACTACTACGTGACGACCCTGCCGGGCCGTCAGTGGCCGAAAATTGACGCCTTTATCCACTGGCTGCAGAGTCAGGCGCAATTATGATGACCGGCTTAGTTTCATCCCGGTGGCGCTGCGCTGACCGGGCTACGGGTTTACCTCCGTTTGCGGACCGGTAGCCCGGACAGGCGCGTCAGGCGCCGCCTCCGGGAAATATGCCGGGGCTGATAATTCGCCACCGCTTCCCGGCTTGCGCTGCGCTTAGCCGGGCTACGGGTTCATCGGCGTCCGTCATTTTGTAGCCCGGGTAAGACGCCCCGCGTCGCGACCCGGGGAACCCGCAATGAAGCCTTAAACCGGCTGCTGGTGTTGATGAAAGCGCGACGCCAGCGGCAGCCAGCACAGCAGAATCAGCAATCCCATCAGCATCATCAGCAGGCCGAGGCTGCCCTGACCGGTTTGCGGCATCATCGCCGACAGCCACGCCAGCACGCCGGAACCGATATTCTGCAGCCCGCCCACCAGCGCCCCGGCGGTGCCGGCGAGGAACGGGAAGGGCTCCATCGCGCCGCTGGTCGCCAGCGGGAACAGCATCCCCGCGCCAAAAAAGAACAGCGCGGCGGGAACCAGCAGGGTCCAGACGGTCATCACGCCCAGCAGGCCAGGGATCCACATCAGCACCCCCGCCAGCAGGCAGCAAATCACCGACTGCCACATCAGCGTCGGGAAGCGTTTGTTCGGCCGGCCGGCAAACCAGGCGCCAAAGAACGCCGCCGGGATCGGCAGAATAAACAGAATGCTGACCGACATACTGCTCAGACCCAGTACCGCGCCCATCAGCACGCCGGAACAGGCTTCGAACACGGCAATGCCCGCCAGGCCGCCGATCAGCATAAGCAGATAGCAGTTGAATGCGCCGGTACCGAACAGCGTTTTATAGTTGGTGATGAGCCGGGTACGCGGCGCGCCGGTGGGCCGGGTTTCCGGCATCCAGCGCGCCATGCTGAAGGTGACGCCGGCGCAAAGTACCAGCAGAAATACGAAGCAGGCCCGCCAGTTCCATAAGGTATCGAGAATGCCGCCAATCAGCGGCGCGAGCAGCGGGCTAACCAGAATCCCCATATTCAGCAGGCTATTGGCGTGCCTGAGCTGCGCCCCTTCATACAGATCGCGCGGCAGGGTTCGCGCCATCACGCCGCCGACGCCGGTACCCATCCCCTGCATTGCGCTGGCGGCAATCAGCACCGGCAGGCTATGGGTGGTAATGGCAACCAGCGTCGCCAGCATAAAAATGGACATTCCCACCAGGATCACCGGGCGGCGGCCAACGCGATCGGAGAGCGGGCCGTAGAAAAGCTGCGAGACGCCGTAGGTCAGCAGATAAGCGGCCATCACGCTCTGCACCGCGCCTTCGCGAACGTTGAGCGATATCGCCATATCGGCAATCGCCGGAATATAAATGGTCTGCGCCATCTGGCCTACGGCCACCAGCAGCACCAGCATCAACAACAAATTGAAGTTCTTATGCCGTTTCATGTCGATGAATACTTTGTATAAAGTTGAAGATGAAGAATATGTGACTGGCACACCCGCTAAACGATGGAGGAATCTACCACATAAAAATGACAGAACAACCCTGTAAGGGGGGATTGTCGGGGATGTTCAGGCAGGTTTTGTAAACAACAATCGGCAACTAATGTTGCCATGGGTGGATTACGACAGCCGCAGCAGAATCGCCCCGGCGGCAATGCCGCAGGCGGCGGCGATGCGCAATGGAACTACCTTCTCTTTCAACAGGATAAACGCGATAACTGCGCCAAAAAGAATCGAGGTTTCGCGCAGGGCTGCCACCACCGCCAGCGGCGCCTGGGTCATGGCCCACAGCGCCAGGCCATAGGAGCCCATGGTACCGACGCCACCGACCATGCCTTTCTTCCAGTGCTGGCGCAGATAGCGGCTGGCCTGCGGGCGTCGGGCAATCATCGCCCAGCCCAGCAGACAGAAGCCGTTCATAAAAAAGGTCCACAGGGTATAGCCCAGCGCGGTTTCTGAAAGCCGCACACCGGTTCCGTCAACCAGCGTGTAGCCCGCAATGAAGCAGGCGTTGATCAGCGCCAGTACGATACCCTGGCTCGAACTGGCGCGCCCGTTAAAGGCCATCGCCAGAATCGCCAGGCAGATGACGCCGATGCCCAGCCACGCCAGCGGGGAGAGAGTGTCGCCAAGAAAGGCGACGCTGATTATCGCCACCAGTAGCGGGGCGGTCCCGCGCATCAGCGGATAGGTCTGGCTCATATCCGAGACCTGATAGGTTTTTGCCACCAGCACCGTATACACCACCTGTAGCGCGCAGGAGACGGCAAGAAACGGCACGCTGGCGAGCGTGGGTTGGGGGGCAAAAGGGAGCAGAACCAGGGCGATGAGCGAGGCAGAGCCGCTAACGCCTACCGCCGCGTACATTTTATCGCCGCTGGCTTTAACGATAGCGTTCCAGCTGGCGTGAAGCAGGGCGGCGAACAGCAAAATACAGAATACGGTAATGGTCATTGCGGCCTGGCGCTGGGGAATAAATCGTCAACGGACTGTAACATGCGCACTCTTCAGCAGCCAGCGGCGGCTAGAGCGAACAGAACAGACGATGGGTGACCCGGGGTTCATCATATATCGGGCGAAATCCCAGATTTTCATAAAACGACCAGGCCGTTGACGGCGCATGGGTGTTGAGAAAATCAAAGCTGCTGCCGGAGTGGGTGATAACCGAGACCAGCAGCTGATGCCCGATCCCCTGCCGACGATGGCGCTCGGCGATATACAAATGGCGGATGCGACCGGCCCGCGGCTGCTGGCTAAAAGGATCGATGTTAAGCCCGCACACGCCCACCAGCTGCCCGTGCGCAAAAGCCCCCAGCAGCTTTTCTCCCGGCGCGTTAAAACGGTTTTCCCCGTTCTGCCAGTTCTCCGCCAGGCGACGCAGCATGTTCAGGTTTTGCGCCAGGCTTTCGGCGCGGAGCGCCGAAAAACCGGGTTCGTCCGGGGTGATAGCGGCGATCAACAACGGTGCCATAATTTTTCTCCGTCAGGTTAGCCTGTAGAGGGGCGGTTTCCCGCCCCTCTCAGGTGCGACTTGAACCTGAATCAGCGGAACTGCTTCAGGACTGCATCAAGTAGTTGCAACACGGCAACCATGAGTTTCAGGATCAGAACAACGATATCCACTCCGCCCATACGCGTCTCCTCTGGTTCAGGAGCACAACCGGCTGGCGTACCTTTCCGCCGCCTGTTGCCAGCCAGGGTATACCCGTCATATTCAGGCGCCACCTGCCGGTGGCGGACTCAATAATTCGGGGTATTTGTTGACGTAACACAGTGTGCTCTTCTGGGGTTAAGGCGCTGACGGCACCACCCGTTTCAGCCAGGACTTTTTTGCGCCGGTAAAAGTGCGGCCCCAGATTCCCCCTGCGTACCCCCTCAGTATAGAATGAATACTGTATATATGAACAGTATTTTTTGGACAAATTTGTATATGCGATCCATACTCTAAATCAGCAAAAACCATCGTGAAAATTGCGCCTTCTTCCCCGATCGCGTATACTTTTTTCGTTGACGTAATACAGTGTGCTTGCGGCTACCAACCGTAAAAACACCGAACAGAAAACCTCGCCGCGGCGGGGTTTTTTGTTTTTATCCCGCCGCAAATTAATGTGATCTTCCGCGCAGTTTCTCCTGGTTGAAAATAAATCCATTGTGAAATGACAAAAGCTGTGTTTGTATAAATTCATTCCCTTTTTTGAGACAACAGGTCCCTCATGAACGCTACCACGCTGACTTCGACCCTACTACTAACCGCGCCTGCCGCGGTGGTCGTCGTGTCTGTGGTGGTCGTCGTCGGCAACGCGCCGTAGGGTCCGGAACAACACGAATTCCAAACCCCGCCGGCGCAAACCGAGCGGGGTTTTTCGTTTCATGCCCCCCGGTAAGTCGGCCCAGAATAAAAGGACTGGAGCATGGCAAGTTCGGGCACAACATCACAAAAAATGCGCTTCACTGGCGCACAGTTAGTCGTTCATTTACTGGAGCGTCAGGGGATCACCACGGTCAGCGGCATTCCGGGCGGCTCCATCCTTCCCATTTACGATGCGTTAAGCCAAAGCACGCAGATCCGCCATATTCTGGCGCGTCACGAGCAGGGCGCGGGGTTTATTGCCCAGGGCATGGCGCGCACCGAGGGCAAACCGGCGGTGTGTATGGCCTGTAGCGGCCCGGGAGCCACTAACCTGATCACCGCTATCGCCGACGCCCGTCTGGATTCGATTCCGCTGGTGTGCATTACCGGCCAGGTTCCGGCCTCAATGATCGGCACCGACGCTTTCCAGGAAGTCGACACCTACGGTATCTCTATCCCCATCACGAAACATAACTATCTGGTACGCAACATTGCTGAGCTGCCGCAGGTGATAAGCGACGCGTTTCGCATCGCGCAGTCCGGGCGACCAGGGCCGGTGTGGATAGATATTCCTAAGGATGTTCAGGCCGCGACCATTGAGCTTGACGCCCTGCCGGAACCCGGCGCCCGTACGGCGCCTCCGACGTTCGATAGCGCCAGCGTGCGTGAAGCGGCGGCGATGATTAACGCCGCGCAGCGTCCGGTGCTCTATCTGGGCGGTGGGGTGATCAACGCGCCTGAGCCCATTCGCCAGCTGGCGGAAAAAGCCAACCTGCCAACCACCCAGACCCTGATGGCGCTGGGGATGCTGCCGAAAGCGCATCCGCTGTCGCTGGGCATGCTGGGGATGCACGGCGCGCGCAGTACCAATTTTATTTTGCAAGAGGCTGATTTATTGGTTGTTTTAGGCGCCCGTTTTGATGACCGGGCGATTGGTAAAACCGAGCAGTTCTGCCCGAACGCGAAAATTATCCACGTTGATATCGACCGCTCTGAGCTGGGTAAAATCAAACAGCCGCACGTAGCGATTCAGGGCGATGTTGGCGAAGTGCTGGCGCAGCTGATCCCGCAGGTCGAGACGCAGCCGCGCAGCGAATGGCTGCAGCTGGTGGCCGATCTGCAGCGGGAGTTCCCCTGCACCATTCCGCAGGAGCAAGACCCGCTTACCCACTATGGCCTGATTAACGCCGTTGCCGCCTGCGTTGACGATGAGGCAATCGTGACCACCGACGTCGGCCAGCACCAGATGTGGGTCGCGCAGGCGTATCCGCTCAACCGCCCGCGCCAGTGGCTGACCTCCGGCGGCCTCGGCACCATGGGCTTTGGTCTGCCTGCCGCGGTAGGCGCGGCGCTGGCTAACCCGCAGCGCAAGGTCATCTGCTTCTCCGGCGACGGCAGCCTGATGATGAACATTCAGGAAATGGCTACCGCGGCGGAAAATCAGCTGGACGTAAAAATCATCCTGATGAATAACGAAGCGCTGGGGCTGGTTCACCAGCAGCAGAGCCTGTTCTATAAGCAGGGCGTGTTCGCCGCGACCTATCCTGGCATGATCAACTTTATGCAGATCGCCGCCGGTTTTGGTCTGCAAACCTGTGATTTAAATAACGAAGCCGATCCGCAGGCGGCGTTGCAGGCGATTATCGACCGCCCGGGTCCGGCGCTGATCCACGTGCGTATCGATGCCGAAGAAAAAGTGTATCCGATGGTACCGCCGGGTGCGGCCAATACTGAAATGGTGGGGGAATAAGCCATGCAACAAGCGACTCATGAAAACGTTATTCTACAGCTCACCGTGCGCAACCACCCTGGCGTGATGACCCACGTTTGCGGCCTGTTTGCCCGCCGCGCATTTAACGTGGAAGGCATTCTTTGTCTGCCGATCCCGGACAGCAACCAGAGCCGCATCTGGCTACTGGTCAACGACGATCAGCGCCTCGGGCAGATGATTAGCCAGATCGAAAAGCTGGAAGACGTTGAGAAGGTGGTGCGCAATCAGTCCGATCCCTCCATGTTCAGCAAAATCGCGGTGTTCTTCGAATAATCGCTCGCGGCTTGATCCGCGGCGCGCGATAAACAAAATCACTCAAGCCGCATCAGGGCGGCAAGTCTGAGAATCCCCCGGGAGCTGAGTGAAGTCAGTGACTGGGGGGAACAGAGGCAGCTTGAAGGATGACGTTTATACCGTTAAGGTAAGCGCGTTTTTTATCCTCCCCAGGAATCGCCATGACCACAATCGCCCTTATTGACGATCATCTTATCGTCCGCTCCGGCTTTGCCCAGCTGCTGGGGCTGGAAGCCGATTTTCAGGTCGTCGCCGAATTCGGTTCCGGGCGCGAAGCGCTGGCGGGGCTGCCCGGCCGCGGCGTGCAGGTCTGTATCTGCGATATCTCGATGCCGGATATCTCCGGGCTTGAGCTGTTAAGCCAGCTACCGAAAGGGATGGCGATCGTGATGCTGTCGGTGCACGACAGCCCGGCGCTGGTGGAGCAGGCGCTGAACGCCGGCGCGCGCGGCTTTCTCTCCAAGCGCTGCAGCCCGGATGAGCTGATCGCCGCCGTCCGCACCGTGGCGGCCGGCGGCTGCTACCTGACGCCGGATATCGCCATGAAGCTGGCGGCCGGGCGACGGGATCCGCTCACCAAACGCGAACGCGAGGTGGCGGAAAAGCTGGCGCAGGGGATGGCGGTAAAAGAGATTGCCGCCGAGCTGGGCCTGTCGCCAAAAACCGTGCACGTTCATCGCGCTAATCTGCTGGAAAAGCTGGGCGTCAGCAACGACGTCGAGCTGGCGCGCCGCATGTTCGATAGCTGGCAATGAACGCCTTTCTCTCCCGGCTGCTCTCGGTTATCGGCTGTTGCTTTATCTTTTCCGCCGCGTGGTTTTGCCTGTGGAGCATCAGCCTGCACCTGGTGGAGCGTGCCGACCTTGCGGTGCTGCTTTTCCCCTTTGGCCTGCGTCTTGGCCTGATGCTGCAGTGTCCGCGCGGCTACTGGCCGGTTCTGCTGGGCGCTGAGTGGCTGCTGATCTTCTGGCTGACGCAGGAAGTGGCGCTGGCGCACCCGATAATATTGATGACCGGAAGTCTGTTGACCCTGCTGCCGGTGGCGCTGATCTCACGCTATCGCCAGCAGCGCGACTGGCTCACCCTGCTGCGCCAGGGAGGGGCGCTGATCGCCGCTGCGCTGCTCCAGTCGCTGCCGTGGCTGCCGGAAGGCAAGGAGGGGCTGAACGCGCTGCTGCTGACCCTGACCGGCGGCCTGACGCTGGCGCCTACCTGCCTGGTTATCTGGCACTACCTTACCAGTACCGTCTGGCGGCCGCTGGGGCCATCGCTGGTCTCGCAGCCGGTAAACTGGCGCGGGCGGCATCTTATCTGGTATCTGCTGCTGTTCAGCGTCAGCCTCTGGCTCCAGCTGGGGCTGCCCGCCGAGCTCTCGCGATTTACGCCCTTCTGCCTGGCGCTGCCGATTATCGCCCTGGCCTGGCACTACGGCTGGCAGGGCGCGCTGATCGCGACCCTGATGAACGCCATCGCGCTGATTGCCAGCCAGAGCTGGCACGATCATCCGGTGGATTTGCTGCTTTCGCTGCTGGCGCAAAGCCTGACGGGCCTGCTGCTGGGCGCTGGCATTCAGCGGCTGCGCGAGCTGAATCAGTCGCTGCAAAACGAGCTGGTGCGCAACCAGCGGCTGGCGGAACGCCTGCTGGAAACCGAAGAGAGCGTGCGCCGCGAGGTGGCCCGCGAGCTGCACGATGATATCGGCCAGACGATCACCGCCATCCGTACTCAGGCGGGGATCGTCCAGCGTCTGGCGCCCAACAGCGCCAGCGTCAGGCAGAGCGGCCAGCTGATTGAGCAGCTTTCGCTCGGCGTCTATGATTCGGTGCGCCGCCTGCTGGGCCGCCTGCGCCCGCGCCAGCTGGACGACCTGACGCTTGAACAGGCGGTGCGTTCGCTGATGCGCGAAATGGAGCTGGAGGACCGCGGTATGGTCAGCCATCTGGCGTGGCGTATTGATGAGTCGCTGCTGAGCGAAAACCAGCGCGTCACCCTGTTCCGCGTCTGCCAGGAAGGGCTGAATAATATCGTCAAACACGCCAGCGCCAGCGCCGTCACGCTGCAGGGCTGGCAGCAGGAGCAGCGGCTGATGCTGGTGCTGGAGGACGACGGCTGCGGCCTGCCGCCGGGCTCCGGTCAGCAGGGCTTCGGCCTGACCGGCATGCGCGAGCGCGTCAGCGCGCTGGGCGGCACCTTAACCATCTCCTGCACCCACGGCACCCGCGTCTGCGTCAGCCTGCCGCTGCGCTACGCCTGAGGAGCGACGATGTTTGCCTTTTTGAAATCCCCGCCCGCTGCTCCGCCGATTACCGACAAACCGGCGCTGGACGCGCGCTACCGCTACTGGCGTCGGCATATTCTGCTGACCATCTGGCTGGGCTATGCGCTGTTTTATTTTACGCGTAAAAGCTTTAACGCCGCCGTGCCGGAAATCCTCGCCAGCAACGTGCTGACGCGCAGCGATATCGGCCTGCTGGCAACGCTGTTCTACATCACCTACGGGCTGTCGAAATTTTTCTCCGGTATCGTCAGCGACCGCTCTAACGCCCGCTATTTTATGGGCATCGGTCTGGTCGCTACCGGCGTGGTGAATATTCTGTTTGGCTTTTCCACTTCGCTGTGGGCCTTCGCGCTGCTGTGGGCGCTGAACGCCTTCTTCCAGGGCTGGGGCTCGCCGGTGTGCGCCCGTCTGCTGACGACCTGGTATTCGCGCACCGAACGCGGCGGCTGGTGGGCGCTATGGAATACGGCGCATAACGTCGGCGGGGCGCTGATCCCGATGGTGGTTGGCGCGGCGGCGCTGCACTACGGCTGGCGAACGGGGATGATGATTGCCGGCATGCTGGCGATCCTCGCCGGGCTGTTTCTCTGCTGGCGGCTGCGCGACCGGCCGCAGGCGGTAGGACTGCCCGCCGTGGGCGACTGGCGGCACGATGAACTGGAGATTGCCCAGCAGCAGGAAGGGGCTGGCTTGACCCGTAAAGAGATCCTCACCAAATACGTGCTGCTGAATCCCTATATCTGGCTGCTCTCGCTGTGCTACGTGCTGGTGTACGTGGTGCGCGCGGCGATTAACGACTGGGGCAACCTGTATATGTCGGAAACGCTCGGCGTCGATCTGGTCACGGCGAATTCGGCGGTCACCATGTTCGAGGTGGGCGGCTTTATCGGCGCGCTGGTGGCGGGCTGGGGCTCGGATAAACTGTTTAACGGCAACCGCGGGCCGATGAACCTGATTTTCGCCGCCGGGATTTTGCTGTCGGTGGGCGGCCTCTGGCTGATGCCGTTCGCCAGCTACGTGATGCAGGCGGCCTGCTTCTTCACGACCGGCTTTTTCGTTTTTGGCCCACAAATGCTGATCGGCATGGCGGCGGCGGAGTGCTCGCACAAAGAGGCGGCGGGGGCGGCAACCGGCTTTGTTGGCCTGTTTGCCTATCTTGGCGCATCGCTCTCCGGCTGGCCGCTGGCGCAGGTGATGGAAATCTGGCACTGGAGCGGCTTTTTCGTGGTTATCGCCATTGCCGCCGGCATTTCCGCCCTGCTGCTGCTGCCGTTTTTAAACGCCCAGGCGCCGCGAGAAGCGTGACCCACTTCACCTTTCTTCGCCGAAGGGCGTAAAACTAAGAAATTTTCCCGGTTTCGCCTGGACGCTGTCTCAGGCGAGTCTCCCGGCTGATTTTTACAATGCCTGCCATTCGCAGGTACTAAATCAGCTCAGGAGTCACCCAATCATGCTGGCCTTCTTAAACCAGGTGCGTAAGCCAACCCTGGACCTGCCGCTCGAAGCGCGGCGCAAAATGTGGTTCAAACCGTTCATGCAGTCGTATCTGGTGGTTTTCATCGGCTATCTGACCATGTACCTGATCCGCAAAAACTTTAACATCGCGCAGAACGACATGATCTCCACCTACGGGTTGAGCATGACGCAGCTGGGGATGATCGGTCTCGGATTCTCAATCACCTACGGCGTGGGTAAAACGCTGGTTTCTTACTACGCAGACGGTAAGAACACCAAGCAGTTTCTACCGTTTATGCTGATCCTTTCGGCCATCTGTATGCTTGGCTTCAGCGCCAGCATGGGGGCAGGGTCGACCAGCCTGTTCCTGATGATCGCCTTCTACGCTCTGAGCGGCTTTTTCCAGAGCACCGGCGGCTCATGCAGCTATTCGACTATTACCAAGTGGACGCCTCGCCGTAAGCGCGGCACCTTCCTCGGCTTCTGGAATATTTCTCACAACCTCGGCGGCGCCGGCGCGGCGGGCGTAGCGCTGTTTGGCGCCAACTACCTGTTCGACGGCCACGTGATCGGGATGTTTATCTTCCCGTCGATTATCGCGCTGATCGTCGGTTTTATCGGCCTGCGCTTCGGCAGCGACTCCCCGGAATCCTACGGTCTCGGTAACGCCGAAGAGCTGTTTGGCGAAGAGATCAGCGAAGAGGATAAAGAGACGGAAGAGAACGCCATGACCAAATGGCAGATCTTCGTCGAGTACGTACTGAAGAACAAAGTCATCTGGCTGCTGTGCTTCTCCAATATCTTCCTGTACGTGGTGCGCATCGGTATCGACCAGTGGTCCACCGTTTACGCTTTCCAGGAGCTGAAGCTCTCCAAAGAGGTGGCGATTCAGGGCTTTACCCTGTTTGAAGTGGGCGCGCTGGTGGGCACGCTGCTGTGGGGCTGGCTGTCGGATCTGGCAAACGGTCGTCGCGCGCTGGTGGCCTGCGTTGCGCTGGCGCTGATTATCGCCACCCTGGGGGTTTATCAGCATGCCAGCAATCAATACGTTTATCTCGCCTCGCTGTTTGCGCTGGGCTTCCTGGTGTTTGGCCCCCAGCTGCTGATCGGTGTTGCCGCGGTAGGTTTCGTGCCGAAAAAGGCGATTGGCGCTGCCGACGGGATCAAGGGCACCTTCGCCTATCTGATCGGCGACAGCTTCGCCAAGCTCGGCCTCGGGATGATTGCCGACGGTACGCCGATTTTCGGCCTCACCGGCTGGGCGGGCACCTTTGCGGCGCTGGATGCGGCGGCGATTGGCTGCATCTGCCTGATGGCCATCGTCGCGGTGTTTGAGGAGCGTAAAATCCGCCGTCAGAAAAAGACGCAAACGTTGCAGACTGCCTGAGTCATTGGGTGTGAGTCACGTTGCCCGGCCCCTGCGCCGGGCTTTTTTATGCCTCTTGCCGGGCGGTTTGATGATAGCGATACGGGGCCGCGATAAGTCACATTATGGTACTTCCGGCAGTCGACAGCGGGCAATTTCCCATTATGATAGTGGGGCTGCGATTGAATGAGAGGATGCATGATCTGGTTAGGACTGGCCACGCTGATAGTGGTATTTGTTGTGGGATTTCGGGTGCTTACCTCTGATTCACGCCGTGCGATTCGCCGTCTGAGCGAACGATTAGGCATTACGCCGGTACCGCTGGAATCGATGATCGATCAGCTGGGAAAAACCGCCGGCAACGAGTATCTGCGCTACCTGGAGCGGCCGAATGAAGCGCATTTGCAAAATGCCGCGCAGGTGCTGCTGGTCTGGCAGGTCGCTATCGTCGACGGCAGTGAGCAGAACCTGCACTACTGGTATCGGCTGATGAAAAAGTCCCGCCTCGCGGCGCCGATTACCGAAGCGCAAATCCGCCTGGCACAAGGTTTTCTTCGCGAGCTGGAGCCGGAAGTGAGCGACCTGCACGCTTTGCAGGAGCGCTATAACGCGCTGTTTTTGCCGGAGGATGGCGTCCACTGGCTGCACTGATATCACTTTCCGGTGCACTGTTGGCTTCGTTAAACGTCACGCCGACGAGGCCACCGGTGCATAAGTCATCGCAACAAAGCCATCATGCCAGTACCTCTAACCCATGTTTTTGCACGATGGTGAGTAATTTCAGTGCCAGCCCACCGGGGCGTTTTGCCCCGCTTTCCCATTTTTGGACCGTGGAAACGCTGGTGTTCAGATAGCGGGCAAAAACCGGCTGACTGACGTTGAGTTGGTCACGTAGAGCCTTAATTTCACCAGGTTGGAAATCGCTTACGCGGCTGATGCATGTTTCATCAAAGCTGCGCATTGTCTCCTGCGCGATCGCATCAACACTGTATAAACCTGCTGCAGCGCTATGGATAGCTTCAAAGGCGGGGCTTTTGAATTTAGTTTTTGCAGTCATGACAAATCTCCACCAATTCTTTTCTCTTAACCAATGCCGCCATTTTCTCCTCGCTGAGAAGGGAATAATGCCTGGCTAACTCACGGAACGCCGCGAGTTCTCGGTTATCGATATTGGCGATATCCTGTTTGGCGTATAAAAATGTGTAAAACCAATGCTCAGCGCCCTTTGCCAGAATAATTGCGCGATCGCGATTTTTATTGAGGCGTTTTTTGTAAACGCCGCCACCAAGGTTATCTGCTTTTCCCTGGAGAGTGGCTTCAATCGCTTTGCAGAGTTCGCCATCATCAATCGCATGGGCCCGGGCTTCCCTGGTAAACCATTTCGTTTTAAAAACACGCATTGGCTGACATCCTGTAACCATAAATATAGCACCAAGTGCTATGTTATTTCTTCCTCTTACTGTTCTGAAATACCTAAGAACGTGATTTTCCGGTTATGCGAGCAGCTACGCAGGGGCTTTGCAAGGCCTGAAAAGTTGTCAAAACGTTAAATTCGTCACATTTAAAATGTTACACTGCGCGGCTTCCCCGTGTTCAACCATGCAGGTAACTTATGACTCCTTCGAATGCCTCTACGCCACAGGCTCATCAGGCGGCGCGACCCAACTGGTCGGCGGTTTTTGCGGTGGCCTTCTGCGTGGCCTGCCTGATTACCGTTGAGTTCCTGCCGGTAAGCCTGCTCACGCCGATGGCGCAGGATTTAGGCATCTCCGAAGGGGTTGCCGGACAGTCGGTCACCACCACGGCGTTCGTGGCGATGTTTGCCAGCCTGTTTATCACCTCGATTATCCGCAGTACCGATCGCCGCTACGTGGTGATTCTGTTTTCGGTTCTGCTGACCCTTTCCTGCCTGCTGGTCTCTTTTGCCAACAGCTTTGCGTTATTGCTGCTCGGCCGCGCCTGCCTCGGGCTGGCGCTGGGCGGCTTTTGGGCGATGTCGGCGTCGCTCACCATGCGGCTGGTGCCAATGCGCGTGGTCCCCAAAGCCCTGTCGGTTATTTTTGGCGCGGTATCGATAGCGCTGGTGATCGCCGCGCCGCTGGGCAGCTTCCTCGGTGGGATTATCGGCTGGCGTAACGTCTTTAACGGCGCCGCGGTGATGGGGGTGGTCTGTACGATTTGGGTGCTGAAGGCGCTGCCGTCTCTGCCGGGCGAGTCGACCTCGGCGCAGCAAAATATGTTCGGCCTGCTAAAGCGCCCCGGCGTGATGGCCGGGATGTGCGCCATTTTTATGGCCTTCGCCGGCCAGTTCGCCTTCTTTACCTATATTCGCCCGGTGTATATGACGCTGGCGGGCTTTGACGTTGACGGCCTGACGCTGGTGCTGTTGAGCTTCGGCATCGCCAGCTTCGTCGGCACCTCGCTCTCTTCGATGCTGCTCAAAAGATCGGTGAAAGCGGCGCTGGCGGTTGCCCCGGCGGTGCTGGCCATCAGCGCGGCGGTGCTGGTACTGTGGGGGGAGAGTAAAATCGTGGCGTCGACGGTTGCCGTTATCTGGGGCTTTGCCTTCGCGTTGATACCGGTTGGCTGGTCAACGTGGATCACCCGCTCCCTGTCCGATCAGGCGGAGAAAGCCGGGTCGATTCAGGTGGCGGTGATCCAGCTGGCCAACACCTGCGGCGCCGCGGTTGGCGGCGTGGCGCTGGATCACCTTGGTCTGCTCTCGCCGCTGGTCCTCTCCGGTACGTTGATGCTGCTGACCGGCCTGCTGGTGGCGACGAAAGTACGAGTGTAATGGGGCCGCAGTCAGGCGAATCGTCAATAAAACTACGGGCGTTCGCCCTGCGCCAGACGACGGTTGATGTCGGCAATCACGCCCGGCAAATCCGCCAGCGTATCTACTACATAGTGCGCCCCGGCGGCGTACAGCTTCCCGGCGGCGTGCTCGCGGCGGGCGGCGATCTCTTCGGCGCTCATCTGCTGATATTCCTCCCAGCTGGCGCCGAATTCGTTACCGGAAACCGCCAGACCCACGCTCCACATTCCGGCGTTTAATCCTTCGGTAATGCCGGGAGCGGAATCATCAACCTTGACGCAGTGGGCTACCGAGTCGATGCCGAGGACAATGACGTTCTGTAACGCCATCCACGGGCCTGGCCGTCCCCCGACGGCGAGGTCGTCCGTCGCCACCCAGTGGTCAGGCGCATAGCCCTGAGCGGCGGCGGCCGGCGCCAGCTTTTCCATCACCGGACGCGGATAGCCGGAACAGGAGCCAATTTTTATGCCTTCGGCGCGCAGCGCGGCAATGGTGTCGACAACCCCGGCGATCGGCGCAGAAAAATCGACAACTTTGGCAATCTGCAGCGGCATAAAAGCAGCATAGATCGCGTCGATATCGGCAGCGTTCATCGCCCGGCCAAACTTCGCCTGCCAGCGGGCGTCCACGGCGGGCAGTTTCCCCAGCGCTTCAATATGCTGCCATTTGCCGAGACCCATCGGCACCCTGGCTTCTTCGAGCGTAATCTCCACGGCAAAAGCCTGACGGAAGGCCTCAACGAAAATCTGCGTCGGCGCGAAGGAGCCAAAGTCGACGGTGGTGCCTGCCCAATCAAGAATAACGGCGTTAATACGGTTCATGACGGTTCCTTAGCATTGCCAGTACATGGCGTTTTTGATGGCCGCCAGCAGGGCGGTGATGTCGGCGTCGTACACTTCGCCGATGTTGCCGATACGGAAGCAGTCGCTTTGCGACACCTTGCCCGGATAGATCACGAAACCCTGCACTTTAAGCCGCTGGTAGAAATCCTTAAAGCGATACTGCGGCGCATCCGGGGAGTAAAACGCGGTGATGATCGGCGAGTGCAGGCTATCGTCGAGCAGCGGCTGAAAGCCTAGCGTACGCATTCCCGCCACCAGACGCCGCTGGTTCGTGCTGTAACGCTGATGACGTGCGCGCACGCCGCCTTCCTCCGCCAGCTCCTTCAGCGCCTGGGCAAAGGCCAGCACGGTATGGGTCGGTGAGGTGAAGCGCCACTTGCCGTGGTTATCCTCCATGCAGCGCCACTGGGCGTACAGATCCAGCGACAGCGAGCGCGAGCGGCCCTGGCAGTTTGCCAGTTCCGCCTCCCGGGCAATGACGAAGGCAAAGCCCGGCACACCCTGAATGCATTTGTTGGCGGAGCTGATCAGATAATCGATATTCAGGGCGGCGACGTCCATGGGAATGCCGCCGAAGCTGCTCATGGCATCGACGATGTAGCGTTTGTCGTAACGTTTCGCCAGCGCGGCGACCTCTTCGATCGGGTTGAGCATGCCGGTCGTGGTTTCGCTATGCACCATGGCGATATGGGTGATCGCCGGGTCGGTTTGCAGGATCCGTTCGATCGCCGCCGCGTCCGGCCGCGCCACTTCGCCGCAGTCGTAGGGATGGTGCGCAATGCACATCAGTTTCGCCATCTCGATCATGCGCGCGCCGTAGGCGCCGTTGCTGATAATCAGCACTTTCCCCTGCGCGCCGATCGCGCTACCGAGCACCGCTTCAACCGCGTAGCTGCCGCTGCCTTGCAGCAGCACTGAGGTGTAGCCGTTAGCGGGCGTCGCCAGTTCCACCAGCCGTTGGCGAATGACCTGAACGACGCCGAGATTGTAGTCGTCGTCCCAGGTACAGCTATCGAACAGCATCGCCTCTTTTACCGTACGGGAAGTGGTTAGCGGTCCGGGCGTCAGCAGCAGATAATTACGCGAAGTCATTGTTTTCACCATTTGGTCTATACCAGATTTTTTTTATAATGACGATCGTGCCCCGAAAAGGTCAAAGGGAAAGTAGCGCTGCAACAAAAAATTCATCTGGTTATGTATAATGAGCGCATCAAATTTGGCCGCGAGCGAACATGAAATCACCCTCTGGCGAGACGCCACAGTATCTGCTGATCAAGGCGCAGCTTCAGGCGCGTATTCATAACGGCGCGTTGAAGAGCGGCGATAAGCTGCCGTCCGAGCGCGAGCTGTGCGCGCTGTTCAACACCACGCGTATTACGGTGCGTGAGAGCCTGGCGCAGCTTGAGTCCAGCGGCGTGATTTATCGCGCCGACCGCCGCGGCTGGTTTGTTACGCCGGAGCGCTTGTGGTTGGATCCGACGCAGAATACCAACTTCCACAAGCTGTGCCTGGAACAGGGGCGGGAGCCGAAAACGGTGCTGCTCGACGGTCGTCTGGCCGCCGTTCCGCTGGACGTTATGGCGCCGCTGGCGCTGCAGCCGTTCGACCAGATCTACCTGCTCACCCGACTGCGCCATGCTGACGGGCGGGCAATCTGCTACTGTGAAAATCACTGCCTGCCGGCCAGGGTTCCGGAGCTGCTGCGCCATGATTTAAACGGCAGCCTGACCGAAATTTATCAGACCCACTATGACCTGATATATACCAGTATGCATCTGTCGTTCTGGCCCACCTCAATGCCGCCCCAGGCCGCGGAAGCCCTGGGGGTGATGGAAGGGCGGCCGGCGCTGCTCTTGCGCCGCCTCAACTACGATCAGCACGGGCGAATTCTCGATTACGATATCGAGTACTGGCGCCACGACAGCCTGCGTATTGAAGTCGATACCCATTGATTTTATTGGTCCTGCCCGAGCGTTTTCCCGGGTTGCGGCTGGCGCCTTACCCGGGCTACGGGTTCACCGCCGTCTGCGGACGGGTAGCCCGGACAGGCGCGTCAAGCGCCGCCTCCGGGATAAGCCCAGGTATTAAATACCTGGGCGCCGGGCGTCCCGGTGGCGCTGCGCTGACCGGGCTACGGGTTCACCGCTGGCTGCGGACGAGTAGCCCGAACAGGCGCGTCAAGCGCCGCCTCCGGGAGGGATTCTTCTGCTCCGGCGTCATCCTTTCGCCACACTTCATTCATCGTTTTGTCATAAACCCCGGGTAGCGTGAAAAACAATCTGGTCTACACCAGGAAGACTAACTACCCGATGAGGCATATACGATGAAACTCTCCCGACTTGCCCTGCTGTCCCTGTTCGCGCTGACCAGCTCTCCGGTCTGGGCAGATGGCATCGTCACGGTTTACTCCGCTGACGGCCTGCACGATGGTGATAACAGCTGGTACCAGCACCAGTTCGCCGCTTTCACCAAAGCAACGGGCATCAAGGTGCAGTACGTGGAAGGCGGTTCCGGGGCGATTGTTGAACGCCTGGCAAAAGAGCGCACCAACCCTCAGGCCGATGTGCTGGTGACGGTGCCGCCGTTTATCCAGCGTGCCGCGAAAGAACAGCTGTTGGCCGAATTTCAGCCGCAGGACAGCGCCCGGATCCCGGGCGTACACGACCGCTACTCGCCGCTGGTGAATAACTATCTGACCTTTATCTATAACAGTAAGCTGCTGAAAACCGCGCCGGCCAGCTGGCAGGATTTGCTCGATAGCCGCTTCAGGAACAAACTGCAGTACTCGACGCCGGGGCAGGCGGGTGACGGTACGGCGGTCATGCTACAGGCGTTTCACAGCATGGGGAGCAAAGAGGCGGGGTTCGATTATCTCGGTAAGCTCCAGGCCAATAACGTTGGTCCGTCTGCTTCCACCGGTAAGTTGACCGCGCTGGTCAATAAAGGCGAGCTGTACATCGCTAACGGCGATCTGCAAATGAACCTGTCGCAGATGGCGCGTAATCCGAATGTGCAAATCTTCTGGCCAGCGGACGCGCAAGGCGAACGCAGCGCGCTGGCGCTGCCCTATACCATCGGCCTGGTGCAGAACGGTCCGAACGGCGAAAACGGTAAAAAGCTGATTAACTTCCTGCTCGATAAATCCGCTCAGTCCAGCGTCAGCGCGCTCTCCTGGGGCCTGCCGGTGCGCAGCGACGTGACGCCGGAAGACGCTAACTTTAAAGCGGCGAAAGCGGCGCTTAACGGCGTGAAAAGCTGGGAACCCAACTGGGACGACGTTGCGGTTTCGCTGTCGGCGGATATTGCCCGCTGGCATAAAGTGACGGACAGCGAGTAAGCGTGATGTTAATGAAAACGACCGTTGCCCCCACCCCGTCGCTGGCGGGGACGTCCGGAATTACTCTCGACGCGCTGCGCGTTTCTTATCACGGCAACGTGGTGCTGAAGCCGCTGACATTAACCATTGAACCCGGTGAGGTGCTGGCGCTGATCGGCCCTTCGGGCTCCGGGAAAACCACGGTGCTGCGGGCGATAGCCGGTTTTGTGCAGCCTGCCGGTGGTCGAATTTTGCTTGGCGACACGGATATCACCCATCTGCCGCCGTATCAACGCGGCCTTGGTATGGTGGTTCAAAACTACGCCCTGTTTCCGCACATGAAAGTAGAAGATAACGTCGCCTTCGGCCTGCGGGCGCAGAAGCAGCCCAAAGCGCAGATCGCTGAACGGGTTCAGGAAGCCCTGAAAATCGTCGGCATGGCGCATTACGCCAGCCGCTATCCGCACCAGCTTTCCGGCGGCCAGCAGCAGCGCGTCGCAATTGCTCGCGCCATCGCCGTGCGTCCGCGGGTATTGCTGCTTGATGAGCCGCTCTCGGCGCTGGATGCGCAAATCCGTCACAACATGGTCGAGGAAATTGCCCGTCTGCACCGCGAACTGCCGGAGCTGACCATTCTCTACGTCACCCACGATCAGACCGAAGCCCTGACCCTGGCGGACAAGATTGGCATCATGAAAGACGGCTCGCTCATTGCCCACGGCGAAACCCATCAGCTTTACCACTATCCGCCTAATCGTTTTAGCGCTGAGTTTCTCGGACGTGCCAATATCCTGCAGGCGACGGCGCTGACAGATACCGCGGGACCTGGCCTGGTCAGCGTCAGCTGCGGCGGCGGATTGATCGCCGCGTTCAGCCGCGGCGGCCAGCATGGCAACAATAAGCTGCTGTGTATTCGCCCGCAGCATATGAGTCTCGCGCCGCGATCGGCCACCAGCAACCGGCTGAACGCCATCCTGACCTCCGTGCACTGGCAGGGCGATTTGACCCATCTGCTATGCGACGTGGCGGGGGAGGCGGTGCGTATCGTGATGACCCACGTGAATCCGCTGCCGCGTGCGGGCGACAGGCTGGCGCTCTATTTTGAACCCAACGATGCGGTCCTGATTGAGGTGTCATAATGTCGCAGATCTTAACGCTCCCGCGTCGCTCTGTTCATCTGCGGCCCTTACTGTGGCTGCTGCCGCCGCTGCTGGTGCTGGCGACCCTGTTTTTCTACCCGCTGCTGCTCATCGGCGAACAGGCGCTGCGCGATACCGAGGGCCACCTGGGCCTCGAAACCTTCTGGCAGGTGGTGGAGTCCCGGCGCTTTCTCAGCGCATTGCTCAATACCTTGCAAATCGCGGTTATCGCGACATCAGGCTGCCTGCTGCTCGGCAGCGTACTGGGGCTGATTCTGGTGTTTATCCCGTTTCCCGGTAGCCAGCTGATTAGCCGGATAATTGATACCTTTATTGCGCTGCCGACCTTTCTCATCACCCTGGCTTTCACCTTTATTTACGGCTCCGCCGGTCTGCTGAACGGGACGCTGATGTCGCTGTTTGCTTTTGAACTGCCGCCGGTGGATTTTCTCTATTCGATTCAGGGGGTCATACTGGCGGAAATGACCGTCTTCACCCCTCTGGTGATGCGCCCGCTGATGGCCGGGCTGCGGCAGATTGATAAAAGCCAGCTTGAAGCGGCGAGCATCCTCGGCGCGCATCCGCTGCGGGTCATCGGCCAGGTGATTTTTCCGGCGGTGCTGCCGGCGCTAATGGCGGGCGGCAGCCTGTGTCTGCTGTTGACCACCAACGAGTTCGGCATCGTGCTGTTTATCGGTGCCAAAGGGGTAAATACTCTACCGATGATGGTCTACAGCAAGGCTATTCTCGAGTCGGACTACAGCGTCGCCTGCATGATTGCGCTGATTAATATTCTGCTGTCGCTGGGGCTGTTTATGCTCTATCGGCTGGCCGCCGCGCGTACCGGCGTGAGGAGCTAACGATGTTGATTTGGTCGCGTAAAGGCCGTACGGCGGCGGGAGCGCTGGCGGTGACGCTGTTTGCCGGGTTTTTCTTCCTGCCGCTGGCGGTGATTTTGATGTCCAGCCTGAGCCAGCAGTGGAACGGCCTGCTGCCGTCCGGCTTTACCCTCGGACACTTTGTTAACGCGTTTCGCGGCGCCGCGTGGGATGCGCTCTTTTCCAGTCTGATGGTCGGGTTTTGCGCCAGCCTGTTCGCTCTGCTGTGCGGCATGTGGGCTGCGCTGTCCCTGCGGCAGTACGGTGCGAAGCTGCAAAAATACCTTGGGCTGATGTTCTATCTGCCAAGCGCCATCCCATCCGTTTCTGTGGGTCTTGGCATTCTGGTGGCCTTCAGCCAGGGACCGCTGCAGATGAACGGCACCTTTTGGATCGTTCTGGCGGCGCACTTCGTGCTGATTTCCGCGTTTACCTTCAGCAACGTTTCCACCGGTCTGGCGCGGATTTCCGCCGATATTGAAAACGTCGCCTCCAGCCTCGGGGCATCGCCGTGGTATCGTCTGCGCCACGTCACGCTGCCGCTGATGACGCCGTGGATGATTTCGGCACTGGCGTTAAGCCTGTCGCTGTCGATGGGGGAGCTGGGCGCGACGGTGATGATCTACCCGCCGGGCTGGACAACGCTGCCGGTGACGATTTTCAGCCTGACCGATCGCGGCAATATTGCCGATGGTTCGGCGCTGACCATCGTGCTGGTGGGCGTCACGCTGCTGCTGATGATTAAGCTTGAACGCATCGCCCGCCGGATGAGCCAGAGGTAATCTCCGGCTCCTTTTGCAAACCGCCTAAGCCAGTGGTAGCCGGGGTAAGGCGTTACGCCGCAACCCGGGGAATGCGCCGGGATGAATATATCGATGCGGCTTCTTCCCGGCTCGCGCTGCGCTTAGCCGGGCTACAGGTTACGATCTGATAGCCCGGATCGGGCTCTGACGCCGCGACCCGGGATGGTTTCACTCTCTTAGAACCACGCCTCAAACATGCCGCCGACGTTCAGCGAATCCAGCTGCTCGTCTTTGGTGCCGTTAACCTTCGCGGTGCGCTTGTTATCCACCTGGCCGCCGGTCACGTAGAAGCGCAGCATCGGGCGGAACTCCGGCCCCATACCGATGGCGATGTTCTGCGACAGCGTCAGCTTCCAGCCGTGGTTATCGCCGCCCTGGTCGTAATCGACGCGCTGGTAGCCCGCTTCCAGCCAGGTGGAGTGCACATCGTTCCAGAAGTACATCGGACGGACAATGGCGCCGTAGTTTTTACGGTTATCGGTGTTGTCCTTGCCGTTGTCATAGTCGTGGAAGGCCAGCAGATATTCGATCTGCGCCTGCTGGGTGAATTTATGCAGCCCTTCAAAGCTGGCGTAAATCGCGGTCAGGTCATCGGTTTTGTTGTAGACGCTGTTATCCGAGTTATCGGAGTAGCGCAGGATCACTTTATTGACGCCGCTGTCGTTGGTGTGGCTGAGCACCAGCCCGCCCTGCCAGGCGTCGAGACGTTCGTCGCTGTCCACCGCTTTCGAATCGAAACCGTAGTTGGCGTAAACCTCAACGTCGATCGGCCCGGCCTTGATGTTGTGGGTTTTGGTGGTCAGGGCGTAGTGGCCGTTATCGCCGGTACCGGAGCCGCCGGTACAGGTGATGCGCGACGGGTTGGCCTCGTCGGCCATCACTTCCGGGCTACAGGACTCCACCTGCGACACTCCCGCCACGTCAAACTGCACGCCGCCGATATCAAAGTTCTTCACCCCGGCGCCCTGGCCGTCGTGGTTCATCCAGAAGTAGTCGTTGATCCCCTGTTGCGGGCGCTGATGGAAGTCGCGGCCGGCCCAGATATAGGCGTTGGGGTTAGACTCCAGCACGTTGGTGACGCCGACGTAGGCTTTTTTCAGGTTAACTTCATCGCTCCAGTGGTCAAACATGACGTTGATATCCCAGATAGCGCCTTTACTGCTCTTGAAGGCTTTGGTTATCTGGAATTCGCCGCCGTTGCCTTCGTTGCCTAAACGGCCGATCGCCGAAGCGCCGTTATAGGAGCCATCCACGCCGACAAACTTCTGATCGCCGGTCTGGAACTGCGCGCCGTAGCGGGCGTAGCCGCTGAACTTCAGGCCGAAGGGGATCGCCATATCCGGCGTGGCCGCGGTGGTCTGCGGGTTGGTGATAACATCCACTTTTTTATCAGCCGCGGCGTCGATTTTCGCCTGGCGTTCGGCCAGGGCTTTATCGACGGCTTTCGCCACAATGGCGTCGATCTGTTCTTGAGTAAATTCTTGTGCGAATACGGAAATTGGGCACAGCGCGGCGACGACCGCCATGGTTAATGGCAGCATTTTTACAGTTTTCATCATTATCTCGCTTTTAATAATTTATATATATCCTAAATAGTTCGAGTTGCAGGAAGGCGGCAAGGGAGTGAATCCCGATGAGCTTACTTTGGTAAGTGATTCGGGTAAGCGAGCGCAGCCAACGTACATGCAGCTTGAAATATGACGGATATATTTAGATAATAGCTATCCCGCCAGGATAAGCTGGTATATTTAGTTCGGGTACAGTTGCTAAATATTGATATAAATTAACGCTGGTATAAATGAATTAACTCTTCCGAAAATTCACGGGCGAGCAGTGAATTCATTAAGTGATCCTGAGCATGGACCATAATTAACGTCATCTGCTGGCGCGCTTCGCCAGCGTCCTGCTCGATAAGCCGGGTCTGCATCTGGTGCGCCCGGCGGGCGTAGCCATCGGCTTCATTCAGAAGCAAGCGCGCTTCATCTATATTACCGTTGCGGGCGCAATGGAGCGCTTCAAAACATAATGAGCGTGACTGGCCCGCATTAACGATAATTTCCATTACCGCATCTTCTAATTCAATCATGATAGATCCTGAGGTCATTAACTTTATTCTTTAAATAATGCAGTGAAAGTCCCTTTTCCACATTATTTATGCCGTCATTTTAAATATAATATTAAATATAGAGATTAATTATTGGCTGACCGTTTCGGCAACCGGCACTGCGGCTTTTGCTTTTTCAACTTCAGTTTTCATTAACGAGCGTTCATAGGCGCGCAGGAAGGGCAGGTAGATTACCGCCGACATCACCATGCAAATTAAACACATCACCACCGGGCTTAGCGTCCAGTTTGCAGCCCATGATGCGCCGATAGGCGCCGGCGTCGTCCACGGCGTCAGCGAAACGACCTGGCTGAGCCAGCCGAGGCGCGTCGCCCCGTAAGCCAGAACGGCGTTAATCATCGGCACAAAGACGAACGGGATAAACATCATCGGGTTCATGATAATCGGCGCGCCGAACAGAATCGGTTCATTGATATTAAAGAAGCTCGGTACGATACCCATTTTGCCAATGGTGCGCAGGTGGGTGACGCGGCTACGCAGCAGCAGGAACGCCAGCGGAAGCGTGGAGCCGACGCCGCCAATCAGCAGGTAGTGGTCCCAGAAACCCTGCAGATAGACATGCGGCAGAGCCGCACCGGCCGCCAGCGCTGCCTGGTTCGCCGACAGGTTGGCCATCCAGAAGGGGTTCATAATGCCGGTCACGATCAGCGAGCCGTGGATCCCGGCGAACCAGAAGATCTGGCACATCAGGACGGAAAGCAGAATCGCCGGCAGGGAGTCAGAGGCGGAAACCAGAGGCTCCAGCAGATGCATAATCGCCTGCGGCAGGATCATACCGGTCTGCGCTTCGATAAACAGATTCAGCGGATGCAGGGTCGCGATCACCACCAGCACCGGGATAAGGATTTCAAACGAACGCGCAACGCCGGTCGGCACTTCTTTCGGCAGGCGAATCGTAATGTTGTTCTGCTTTAGCCAGGCGTAAACGCGAGTGGAATAGATGGCGGTGATCAAGGCGGTAAAAATACCCTGACCAGAGAGGTACTGGGTGGAGATTTTGCCATCGGCGTACGGCGCGGCAACCAGTAAGAAAGCCATAAACGCCAGCAGACCGGACATCACCGGGTCGAGCTGGAACTGGCGTCCCAGGCTGGCGCCGATCCCCACCGAAATAAAGAACGTCATCACGCCCATGCTGAGGTTAAACGGCAGCATCAGCTGTTCGCGATACTGCTGGGAGAAATCCAGCCAGCCGCGGGCGAAACCGTTAGTGGTATCCGGGGAAAAAGGCGGAAAGATAAATACCAGCATGAATGAGCCGATGATCATAAACGGCAATGCGGCAGTGAAACCATCGCGAATCGCGATAACGTATTTCTGCTGCCCAAGGCGTCCTGCCAGCGGGGTAATTGATTGCTCGATCGCGGCAATCATGGACTGATACAGAGAACTCATTTGCACACCTCTTAATGCGCTTCAATCAGCGACAGGGCATAATCCAGGACGTTGTCTCCCCGCTGCATTCCGTAATCCATGGCGTTAATCGGCTGGACCGGAATATTCAGGGGAGCGGCTTTCTCAGCTAAGTTTTTCAGCATGTATTTCACCTGTGGTCCAAGAAGCACCACCTGGTATTGCGGAAACTGCATGTCAAATTCGGAAACTCCGTAGGCGTCAATCTGCACCGGCAGGTTACGTTCCTTCGCGGCATCAACCATCTTTCTGACCAACAGGCTGGTGGACATTCCGGCAGAGCAGCACAGCATAATCTTGTACATCGACGATCGTCCTCAAAATGTAAAAAGTTATTGCGTGGATGATTTGATATCAGACGGAAACCGGTTTCCATTTATAAAAAACAGAACTGTGATAACCGTCAAGATCTGTCAGTCAAAGGACGTGTTAATTAGATTTGGCTCACAAATTTTCCTGGTTTTTGCTACGATTTTCCATGAAACGGAAAATCGGTTTCCAAATAAAAAGGGAAACGGATATACTGCCGCTGGTTATTATTGAAGCGATTCAGGTTTAAGGATTTACAGGGATCGGACTGGCCCTGTCAGGGGAAAATAATGTCTACAATCAACGATGTATCACGGTTAGCTGGGGTGTCTAAAGCCACAGTCTCTCGGGTGTTGAGTGGTTCGCGCGGCGTAAAGGAAGCCAGCCGACAGGCGGTATTGCAGGCGGCGGAAGCGCTTAACTACCGGCCGAATATGATCGCGCAATCTTTGCTGAGTCAGACCACCGGCTGCATCGGCGTCATTTGCGCCCAGGACAACATTAATCAAACCACCAGCTATCTCTACGCGCTGGAAAAACAGCTCAGCCAGCACCAGATGCACCTGCTGCTGCGTTTTGCCAACAGCCGCGGCAGAGTGCTCCATTCGCTGGAAGAGTTGACCTGCGGCCTCTGCGATAATGTGTTAATCATCGGCGCGCGGTTTCCGCTCAATATCGACCGGCGCGACGTAGTGCTGATTGACTGCCTGGAAAGTGACGCAACGAATAGCATTCAGTTTGACCACGCCTTTGCGGCGGAAACGGCCTGCAACTATCTGATAAGCCAGGGGCGGCGGCAGATTGCGCTGATTCATCCTCAGGCTAACGGCTTTGCTGACCAGGTTCTGCTGGGCTACAAGCACGCGCTGGAAAAGAATTTTCTGCCGTTCAATCGCAACCTGGTTTTTCTTGACAGCCATTCGCCGTCCGTGGCGGTTCAGGAGCTGGTGAACAACGCAACCACCCTGAATTTTAATGCGTTATTGGTTGCCAACGAGCAGCAGGCGCAGCTGGTGGTGCCGCAGCTCCAGGCGTTTAATCGCGCGGTACCGGAAAAAGTCATGGTGTTCAGCCTGGCGGGCTCGTTACAGCTGCCCGGTATTCCGACGATTCCGGCGATTGAATATTCCATGGACGCGATGGCCAGCCAGATAGTCAACTGGCTGACCGAGAAGACGCAAATGCTCGCTAGCAGCCCGCTGCGCGGAGATTTGATCATTCCGAACCGCTAATGGTGACGCCTCCGCGCCCGGTGCTAGGGCGTTGGGCACTGAATGCCGCTAATGGCCTTCTGATAAGCGGCGCTGTTGTTTTTATCCAGCGCCCGCGTCGCGCTTTGTACGGCGGTCTTATTTTCCGCTGATTCCAGCACGCGGTTAGCAAACTGCGTATCATCCAGCGCGCTGCTGGCAGGGCAATTTCTCCTCACATCTTTCACTATCTGCTGCTTTTGCTGTTCAAACTTCAGCCCGGAGAGCGGTGCAGCTGTCGCCACGCTGGAGAACATCAGACTGGCTGCCAGCGAAAGCGCAAAACTCATTCTCTTCATTACGGATATCCTTATTTTTATTAAAGGGTTCCTCTAACTATAGACGCATTCCTGAACCAACATTTTGCGCGCTGGTTTCCATAAGAATGAGTCTGTTTCAGCCGCTGAAATTTATCTTTCGTAGCGGCAAGCAAAGCCGTTGATGCGCAGGTGTTTGCGCTTTTTGGGACGGATATATTCCAGCCATTACGTTTCAGGGATGGCGGACCATGACGCAAAAAGGAACCCCCTCGACGCCACACGATGCGGTTTTTAAACAGTTTTTATCGCATCCCGAGTGCGCCAGGGATTTTATCGAGATTCATCTGCCCGCTTCGCTGCGCCAGCTGTGTAATCTGCAAACGCTCAAGCTGGAGTCCGGCAGCTTTATTGAGGCCGATTTGCGCGCCAGCTACTCCGACGTACTGTGGTCGCTGAAAACCCGCGACGGTGACGGCTATATCTATGTGGTGATTGAACATCAGAGCACGCCGGATGCGCATATGGCCTTCAGGCTGATGCGCTACGCGCTGGCGGCGATGCAGCGTCATCTGGACGCCGGGCATAAAACGTTGCCGCTGGTGGTGCCGATGCTGTTTTATCACGGCGCGAAAAGCCCCTATCCCTTCTCGCTTTGCTGGCTGGATGAGTTTACTGATACGCAGACAGCGCGACGACTTTATGCCGCCGCTTTCCCGCTGGTGGATATTACGGTGGTGCCGGATGACGACATTATGCAGCACCGGCGCGTGGCGCTGCTGGAGCTGATTCAAAAGCATATTCGCCAGCGCGATTTACTTGGCCTGGTGGAGCGATTAGCCGAGCTGTTGGTTAAAGGTTGCGCTAATGACAGCCAGCTGAAAGCGCTGTTTAATTACATGCTGCAGTGCGGCGATGCGCCTCATTTTGGTGAATTTCTTCACGAGGTCGAGCGGCGCGTTCCTCAACATAAGGAGGTACTCATGACGATTGCGGAAAGGCTACGGCAGGAAGGGAGACAAGAAGGCAAGTTGGAGGGCAAGTTAGAAGGTAAACAAGAGGGTAGACTAGAAGAAGCGTTGCGTATTGCCCGTTCACTTCTGGAGCAGGGGTTTGAGCGCGAGCTGGTGCAGGTGGCTTGCGAGCTGACGGATGACGACCTGAAGAGGCTGCAAACGCCGGTCGCAGCCTCTCCTGGCCGATAATCGTCAGGCCGTTTTAACCCGCCGCCGCGAATCCATGGCGATCAGCACCACCGACGAGAGAATCAGCAGCGTGCCTAGCCAGTCCGGGAGAGTAAAAGTGATGCCGAGCAGCAGCAGGGAGAGCAGGGCGCTACTCAGCGGCTCCGCGCAGCTGAGGATCCCCGCCTTCGCGCCGCCAATCTTCTGCGCGCCGTTCAGATAGAGGCTGAAGGTCAGCGAGGTGCCGATTACCACCAGGTAGAAAAAGGCCAGCAGCAGGCCGCCGGTCACCACAAAATGGTTGCCCTGTCCGGCGTAGAACGGCAGCAGCATCGCGCCGCCGAGCAGCATGCTCCAGCCGACAATCGGCAGCGTGCCGTAGCGGGCAATCAGCGTCGAAGGATAAGTTGTATAAAAAGCGGCGGCAAACGCCGAAGCAATCCCCCAGAACAGCGCCGTGGGGGAAATCGACAGCGTCGTCGGGTTGCCGTGGGTCACCAGCAGGAAAGTGCCCGCCAGCGAGGTGGCGATGGCCGCGAGCACCAGCGGGCTGGGGCGCGTTTTGCGGGCGATGGCAAACCAGGCGACGATAATCGTCGGCGACAGAAACTGCAGCACCGTCGCGGTGGCGGCGTTGGATTGCTCGATAGTCATCAGAAAGGTGTACTGCACGGTAAGCGCGCCGAACAGCGAAAAAATCAGCAGACTGACGGCGTCTTTGCGGTTTTGCAGGACGCGGAAAATCTTATCGCCGTGGAAGAACGAGAGCATCAGAAGGATCAGGCCGGCGAACAGCAGGCGCGTCATGGTCAGAAACGGCGATGACATCTGGCTTTGCTGCATAATATATTGCGCACAGACGCCCGAGCTGCCCCACAGTACGGCGGCGATCAGTACGTTCAGCATCCCTTTTTTGCTGGAGCCCATCTTTCCCTCAGGTGAAAATAGCGCGAAAGCAGTATCATAGCATGAGCACGCGCGGGAAGCGGGGCAGGAAAGGGTAGTCGGAGTATTTGCGTGCCCCTTGCGGCGGAAGATCGTTGGGTTTGGCGATCTGACGCGTAAGCTTGTAGCGAGTTAGATCCCGTCGAAAAGAAAATCCATTGAAGCTTTAACGACTTCGCGCTGGTGATTCAGATTACAAACTTCTTCACCCAGAACACGATGTGGGATGCTGGCGAGTTCGTGAGTCATCACGACGTATTCTTCCCCTTCTACGGTGACAAGCGGTGTTAAACGATCGGCGCGTGGACCTTTATAGTTTTTCAGTGGAAACAGTGGGATCACGACCCGAGTATTGCGCTTGCCGATAATGTCACTCTGTACATCAAGGAGGTAAGGATACGCAGCAATTCGACCTGTATTCTTATAAACGTAATACTGCATATTTAGAACGTCCTGTATTCATCAGAGAGAAGTCCATTTTCCTCAGTTAAATTATTGAGGTAGTCGATTGCCTGGGCATTTTCTTTTTGCCAGCGGGCTATTTCGAGGCTGTGGATTTCGCTTTTTAGAGCGTTAGTCAACGTTAGAGACAGATTGATGCCGACCTCACGAGCCTGTTTAACCAGGCCTGGGTCCAGTGTCACGCTGACGTTCTGCTTATTGCGTTTTGCGGCTGGCATAGGGAATCTCCTGTGTAATCTACACGTGTAGATTACACAGAAATAAATAAACCCGCCATTCGGCGGGTTAAAAAAGATTCAATTTTTATGCGCCGTGCGCGCCTCTTAGCTCAAATCAACGTTTTTACTGCCGAACAGCCAGGTCAGGGCGAAGCCGCACAGGTAAGAGACCGCCAGCCCGGCGGCATACACCGCCATTCCGGCGTAGATGCCGCTGCCGGAGGTCATCAGCGGCAGCGCCACCAGCCCCGACGGGCCAAACACCGTATTCAGGCCGACCGGTAGCCCCATCCAGGCGACAAGCCCGAGGAAGAAACCGCCGCAGGCGCCGCCGAGGCAGGCGGTGATAAAGGGCTTCATGCGCGGTAGCGTCACGCCGTAAATCAGCGGTTCGCCGATGCCGAGAAAGCCGGGAATAATCGCCCCTTTAATCTGCGTGCGCAGCAGAGAACCGTGCTTCGCCCGCCAGAACAGCGCCAGCGCCGCACCAACTTGTCCGGCCCCAGCCATGGCCAGAATCGGAAACAGCGAGTTAAACCCCTGCGCATCCACCAGCGCGAAATAGACCGGCACGAAGCCCTGATGGACGCCGAACATCACCGCCAGCAGGAACAGGCCGGCCAGTACCGCAGAGCCGAATGGGTTACCGTTAAGGTGCAGAAACAGCCATGACATCCCGGTGAACAGCCAGCCGCCGATAGGCATAATGACGGTAAAGGTGATCGCGCCCATGATCAGCAGCGTCACCGCCGAGGTGAGGATCATATCGAGGTTGGCAGGCATGATGCGGCGTACCTGTCGTTCCACCCACGCGCCGATAATCGCGGCGATAAGCACGCCGATAATATTGCCGCGCGGGTCAATACCGTGGCCGAAGAAGGTGGAAATCCCGGAATAGAAGCCGCTGGTGGCTTCCGGGTTATAGCCGAGAACAAACAGCGCAGCGATGATGGCCCCGTTGACCCCGGAGCCGCCGAAGGCTTTCTGGGCGTTATAGCCGATCAGGATGCTCAGGAAGGTAAACATCCCTTTGCTGAACACCTTCATGTAGCCGATCAGCGCCATCAATGTCGCGTTCGGATGCGCGTTTTCGAGGACAAATATCTGCTCCGCCAGGGTCGCGAACCCCAACAGCAGGCCGACGGCGATAAAGCCGGGAATGAGCGGGGTGAAGATGGTGGCGAATTTCGCGAGGAATTTTTGAATACCGCTGGTTTGCTTGCTCTTCAGCGCCTGTTTCTTTTCGGCGGCGACATCGGCCAGCGATGGCGCATCCGCCGGGGCCTCTTCCAGTAACGCATTCATCATTTCCGCCGCGCTTTGCGCCTTGCCGGGCCCAAGGACGACCTGGAACTGTTCATCGCTAACGATCACCCCCATTACGCCGTCAATCTGGCGGATGGCGGCGCTATCGGCCCGTGATTCATCGCGCAGGGTCAGGCGCAGCCGGGTCATACAGTTGCCCGCCTGCGCGACGTTCCCGGCTCCGCCAACGTGCTGCAGGATCCGCGCTATCATCTCTTTATTTATTTTTGCCATTGCAGATTACCCGTGAGTCAGCGGTCAGGAGTGGCTCAGCGCCTTGCGGATATAGCCGTTATTTTTTGCCAGCAGCGCCTGGGCATCCGCGGCGCTTAAATCAGCCAGCACCATCACAATCGCCGTTTTGCAGTGGCGATCGCAGGCTTCCAGCGCGCTCTGGGCGGTTGCGCGATCGCATTCGGTCGCTTCCATGACGATGGACACCTGGCGCTCGATAAGCTTGGCGTTGGTCGCTTCCACGTCCACCATCAGATTGCTGTAGACCTTGCCGATGCGGATCATCGCCCCGGTAGAAATCATATTCAGCACCAGCTTTTGCGCGGTGCCCGCCTTCAGGCGCGTTGAGCCGGTCACCACTTCCGGACCCACGACCGGCGTAATGGCGACGTCCGCCAGCTGGGCCATTTCGCCGTGCGGGTTACAGCTGACGATGGCGACAAAAGCGTTCTGGCTGTGGGCATACTCCATCGCGCCGATGACGTACGGCGTGCGTCCGCTGGCGGCCAGGCCGACCAGCACGTCGCGGCTGCTAAAGTTCAGGTTCTGCAGGTCCATCGCCCCTTGCGCTTTGTTGTCTTCGACGTTCTCTACGGCGCTCAGTATGGCTTTATGGCCGCCCGCGATAATGCCCACCACCTGCTCCGGGCGGGTGCCGAAGGTCGGCGGACACTCGCTGGCATCAAGGATCCCCAGACGCCCGGAAGTGCCCGCGCCAATGTAAATCAGTCGACCACCCGCCTGCAGCGCCGCCGCGACCTTATCCACCACCTGGGCAATTTGCGGCAGATAGGGGGTGATGGCGTGAGCCACCTGCTGGTCTTCCTGGTTAATCACCGTCAGCATCTCTTCGGTGGTGAGGATATCAATGTTGGCGCTATTGGCGTTGCGGCGCTCGGTCAGCAGTTTGCTCAGGTCGATACTCATAGGAACCTCTTTATTCACGGTGGCGGGCAGTATAAGGAATTAATTATTCCTTTCCTGTGAAGGTTATCACGATTGGTGTTGAAGGAATAATAGGAGATTACAGTACTGACGGGAAAAAGAGGGGTAATATAATTGGAATATTTTATTACCCCGGAGGAGGTTATGCGATGGGGCGCGGCTTTTTCAGGCCAATCAGCAGCGCGGCCAGATAGCAAAGGGTCATCGCGAAGCTCATTTTGAGCATCGTTTCGCCGCCGAGACCGGCCAGCGGCGCGGCAATACCGCCGAACACAAACATCAGCGTGCCCATCAGGGCGGAAGCGGTGCCGGACTGGCGGGCGTGAATGGCGTTCATCGCTTCCGAGCCGGCAACGGTACTGATACCGCTCATCATGGAAACGGTAAAAAACAGGCCGACCAGCGCCAGCGTCGGCTGCGGTAGCCAGGCGAAGAGCAGGGTGATGGCGGCAAACGCCACCGCCAGCAGCTGGCCGCCGCGCAGCAGGGCTTCGGCGCTGAAGCGGCGCGCCAGGCGGGAAAAGATCAGCGCCGCGATAATCAGCCCGATACCGTTAAGGCCGAACAGCAGGCTGAACTGCATCGCGCTCATGGCATATTCGCTCTGGATAACGAACGAAGACGAGCCGATATACGAAAACAGCCCGGCCATCATAAAGGCCTGAATCAGGCAGTAGCGCATAAAGCGGCGGTTTTTCAGCACCGGCGCATCAGCCTGCTGCCGCGTAGCCGAGGCGGCGCTTTTGGCCGGCAGCGTTTCGTGCAGCACCGTCAGGCTGAGCAGCAGCAAGACAACGCCGATCGCCGCCATCGCCCAGAACAGGATACGCCAGTCGAAGGCGGTGATGATCCAGCCGCCGAGCACCGGTGAAAGCACCGGCGCAATGCCGTTAACGGTCATCAGCAGGGCGAAAAACTGGGTCAGCAGCGTACCCTGATACCTGTCGCGGGCGATGGAACGCGACAGCACCGAGCCGCCCGCGCCGGCGAAGCCCTGCAGAAAGCGCCAGGCGATCAGCATATGGATATCGTAGGTTATCGCGCACATCGCCGAGGAGAAGATAAACAGCAGCAGGGAGAGCGCCAGCGGCTTTTTACGGCCAATGCGGTCGCTCAGCGGGCCAAAAAACAGCTGTCCAAGGCCGAGGCCAATCAGCGCCGCGGTCAGCGAAAGCTGGGTCTGCGTGCTGGTGGCGCTGAGCTGCTGGGTGATTTCCGGTAGCGCGGGCAGATAGAAGTCGGTACACAGCGGCCCAATGGCGCTGAGCAAACCGAGAACCACGACCCAGGAGAGGGAAATTCGGGACATATCAACGGGCTCCTTGTCATCAAACCGGGCGTTGCCGCCCGGCAAAAGCGTTAGCTGGCGCCGCCTCCCAGCGACTGCCAGAGGGTAATGCGGTTTTCCAGATCCGTTTGCTGGAGGGAGATAAGCGTGGCCTGCGCCGACCACAGCGTTCGCTGGGCGGTCAGCACCGACAGATAATCTCCGACCCCGGCCTGATAGCTCTTCATCGCGATATTCAACGATTTCTGCTCCGCCGCGACGTATTTATTCTGCGCGTCCAGCTGTTCGCTGAGCGTTTCCCGGCGCGCCAGCGCGTCGGCGACATCCTTAAAGGCGCTCTGAATCGTCTTCTCATAGGTGGCGATCAGCCCCTTTTTCTCCGCTTCAGCATAGCGCAGCTGCGCCAGGTTGCTGCCGCCGGTAAACAGCGGCAGGCTGATGGACGGCGCGAATGACCACACCTGCATGCCGTGGCTGAACAGCGACGAGAGCGAGTCGCTGCCGACCCCGGCGCTGGCGGTCAGCGAGATGGACGGGAAGAAATTGGCCCGCGCCGCGCCGATATCGGCGTTAGCGCTCTTCAGATTATGCTCCGCTTCCTGGATATCCGGGCGGCGCAGTAGTACCGATGAAGAGACGCCCGCCGGCACCAGGGTGATACTCCGATCGCCAAGGCTTTCCAGCGTGCCGGGCAGCAGGCTATCCGGCACGGTTTCTCCGGCCAGCAGGTTGAGCGCGTTTTTATCCTGCGCCACCAGCGTGCGGTAGCTGGCGACGCTGGCGCGCGCCTGCTGATAAACGCTTTCGGCATCGCTCAGGTCGCCTGCCGAGGCGGTGCCGACTTCCATCTGGCGGGTGACGATGCGGCGCGAGTTCTCCGCGCTGGCCATGGTGTCCTGCGCCAGCGCCAGATTGCTGTTGTCCGCGGCGAGCGTTATCCACGCGGTGGTCAGATCGGCGATCATCGTCAGACGCGTATTCTGGGCGGTGAATTCGCTGGCAAGCCAGGTTTCCCGCGCCGCGCGCGTCAGGCTTTGGTTCTTGCCAAACAGATCCAGCTCGAAGCTGGAAACCGCGCCGTCGGCTTCCGCTGACGAGGTGAGGCCGCTGGCCACCGTTTTACTGCGGGTATGGCTCAGCTCGGCGTCGAGGGTCGGAAACAGCGAGGCGCGGGTTTCGCCAAACTGGGCGCGCGCGGCTTCAATATCGGCCAGCGCTTTCTGCACGTCGCGGTTGCTGGTCAAGGCGATGTTCACCACTTTTTTGAGGCGAGCGTCATTCACTACCTGCTGCCAGTCGCTGACTACCGCGGTTGCCTCGCCGTGGCTACCCGGCAGGGTCGCCGGAACAGGCGCGGCCGGACGTTCATAGTGCGGGTCGAGAGAGACGCAGCCCGCCGTCAGGAGCGCAACAAAAACTAAGGTAAAACGAAACATAACTTACTCCTGAGAAGAACGATGGCGGGTGAAGAAACGTTTCACCAGCACAAAGAACAGCGGCACGAAGAACACCGCCAGCAGCGTTGCGGTCAGGGTGCCGCCGATAATCCCGGTACCGATCGCCACGCGGCTATTGGCCCCGGCTCCGGTGGCGATCGCCAGCGGCAGCACCCCGGCAATAAACGCCAGCGAGGTCATCACAATAGGGCGTAGACGGGTCTGCGCGGCGCGCATGGCGGCACGCGACAGGGAGTAGCCCTCTTCCACCGCCGATTCAGCGAATTCGACGATCAGAATGGCGTTCTTCGACGACAGGCCGATGGTGGTTAATAGCGCCACCTGGAAGTAAACGTCATTGCTCAGACCGCGCATCCACGCCGCCAGCGCCGCGCCGAGCAGCCCAAGCGGGATCACCATGATCACCGAGAACGGTACCGACCAGCTCTCATACAGCGCCGCGAGGCACAGGAAGACCACCAGAATCGAGATAGCGTAGAGGCTCATCGCCTGGCCGCTGGCGAGTTTTTCCTGCAGCGACATGCCGCTCCACGCCCAGGTGGTACCGGCGGGCAGGTTATTGGCTAAGGCCTCCATCTTGTCCATTGCCGCGCCGGAGCTGAAGCCGCTGGCGTTCTCACCCTGGATTTCAAAGGCGGCGGAACCGTTGTAGCGCACCAGGCTTTCCGGACCGTATTGCCAGCGGGTGGTGGCGAAGGCGGAGAACGGCGTCATGCTGTCGTCGCTGCCGCGCACAAACCATTTACCGAGGTCGGACGGCACGGCGCGGGCGTCGCTTTCGCCCTGGATATAGACCTTCTTCACGCGACCGCGATCGATAAAGTCGTTAACGTAGGTCCCCCCCCAGGCGCTGGAAAGGGTATCGGTGACATCGCTTAACGACAGCCCGAGCGACACGGCTTTGTTATTATCGATATCCACCTGCAGCTGCGGCATTTGCGGCAGATCGTTGGCGCGTACCGACTGCAGCTCGGTACTTTGATTCGCCGCGGCCAGCAGCTGGCTGCGCATTTTCATCAGGCTATCGCGATCGGTGCCGCCGCTGGCCAACAGTTCGAAGGTGAAGCCGTTGCTCTGCCCCAGGCCATCTACCGACGGCGGGGTCATGGCGAACAGGGTGGCGTCGCGAATGCTGCCGAGCTCTTTGGTGGCGCGCAGGGCGATGGCCTGAGCGGTATTTTCTTCGCCTTTACGTTCGGACCAGTTTTTCAGCGACACGAAGGCCATCCCGGCGTTTTGTCCGCTGCCGCTAAAGCTAAAGCCATCGACGGTAAAGATCACGTCGGTATTGGCTTTCTCTTTCGTCAGGAACCAGTCGGTGACCTGGCGGCGAACCTCGGCGGTACGTACCGCCGTCGCTCCGGCGGGCAGCGTGTACTGGACCATGATTTCGCCCTGATCCTCCGTCGGCAGGAAGCTGCCCGGCAGTTTCCACATCGCCAGCGCCATGCCGCCGCAAATCAGGACAAAAGCGCCCATCATCATCGCCGAGCGGCGCAGGCCGCCAACAACACGATGCTGATAGCCCTGCTCGGTGCGTCCCCACAGGCGGTTAAAGGCGCCGAAGAAGCCTTTGGTATGCGGTTTAGAATGGCTCAGCAGCGCGCCGCACAGCGCCGGGGTTAAGGTTAAGGCGACCACCACAGAGAGCATCATCGCCGAGATAATGGTCACCGAGAACTGGCGATAAATCACCCCGGTTGAGCCGCCGAAGAAGGCCATCGGCAGGAACACTGCCGAGAGCACCAGGGCAATGGCGATCAGCGCGCCGGAGATTTCGCCCATCGATTTTTCGGTGGCTTCGCGGGCGGGCAGCCCCTCGTCGCGCATGATACGCTCGACGTTTTCCACCACCACGATGGCATCATCCACCAGCAAGCCTATCGCCAGCACCATCGCAAACAGCGTCAGGGTGTTGATGGAGTAGCCGAACAGCGCCAGCACGCCGAAGGTGCCCAGCAGCACGACCGGAACCGCCACCGCCGGGATCAGCGTGGCGCGGAAGTTTTGCAGGAACAGATACATCACGCAGACCACGAGGATAATCGCCTCGAACAGCGTCTGAATCACATCCTCCACCGAGATTTTAATGAACTCAGTGCTGTCTTTCGGGTAGGCGATATCGTAACCCTGAGGCATCTGACGCTGGAACTCGGCAATCTTGTTTTTCACCAGCGTCGCGGTATTCAGGGCGTTAGCGCCCGGCGCCATCATCACCGCTATCCCGGCAGCCGGATGGCCGTTGAGATTGGCGGAGGCGGTGTAATCTTCGCTGCCCATCTCAACGCGGGCGACGTCGCTCAGGTGCACCACCGAACCGTCGCTCTTGCTCTTGACGATAATCTCTTTGAACTGGGCGACGGTTTGCAGCCGCGACTGGGCACGCACGGTGGCGGTCAGCTGCTGCGCGTTGGAGGCGGGTAGCGCGCCGATTTTACCGGCGGACACCTGCACGTTCTGCGCCTCAATGGCCGATTGCACATCGGATGGCATCAGCGAATAGGAGGCCAGTTTGGTCGGGTCCATCCAGATGCGCATGGCGTATTCGGCGCCGAACACCTGCAGGCTGCCGACGCCTTCAATACGCGCCATCGGATCCTGCATGTTGCTGACCAGCCAGTCGGAGATGTCGGAGCTGGTGGCTTTGTTGTTTTTGTCATACACCGCGAGGATCAGCAGGAAGCTGCTCTGCGATTTCTCCACCGTTACGCCGGACTGCTGAACTTCGCTCGGCAGACGGGATTCCGCCTGCTGCACTTTGTTCTGCACCTGAACCTGGGCGGTATCCGGATCGGTACCCTGCTCAAAGGTGACGGTAATGCTGACCGAGCCGTCGGAGCTGCTGGTGGATGTAAAGTAGAGCAGGTTGTCCAGTCCGGTAAGCTGCTGCTCAATAACCTGGGTGACGCTGTTTTCCAGGGTTTCCGCAGAGGCCCCGGTGTAGGTGGCGGAGATTTTTATCGCCGGCGGGGCGACGTCAGGATACTGGGCGACCGGCAGGGTGCGGATAGCCAGAATCCCGGCGAGCATAATCAGAATGGCGATAACCCAGGCGAAGACCGGGCGTCGCACGAAGAAACGGGAGAACATCAGGCGTTGCCTCCGTCATTTTTGACTTCGGCGGCTTTGACCTGCTGGCCCGGCGCCACTTTGCTGGTTCCTTCGACAATCAACCTGTCGCCGCTCTTCAGGCCGTTTACGATAAGCCATTTGTCGCCGTAGGTTTCGCCGGTTTCCACGCTGCGCTGTTCAACCTTGTTATTAGCGTCAACCACCAGCGCGGTGGCATCGCCTTTGGCATCGCGGGTGATGCCCTGCTGCGGGGCGAGGATCGCATCGTTCATGATGCCTTCGTCTATGCGGGCGCGAACGAACATCCCCGGCAGCAGCACGTGCTGCGGATTGGGAAAGACCGCGCGCAGCGTGACCGAGCCGGTCGATTCATCCACCGCCACTTCGGTCAGCGCCAGGCGACCTTTTTCGCTGTAGGTGCTGCCATCTTCAAGAGTCAGGGTGACGTTAAGGGTATCGCTGTTGCTTGCCAGGCTTTGCTTACGCAGGCGCAGCAGATCGACGCTGGATCGGGTGAGATCGACGTACATCGTATCCAGGCCGCGGATCGTCGCCAGCGCGGTATCCTGATCGGCGGACACCAGCGCGCCCGGCGTGACGGAAGAGATCCCGATACGCCCGGCAATCGGTGCGGTCACGGTGGTCCAGTTCAGGTTGATGCGCGCGCTTTCCAGCGCCGCTTTTTTCGACTCGACGCTGGCCTTATCCTGGTTACATGTCGCTATCGCGTCATCGGCGTCCTGACGGGAGACGCCGTTATCTTTGACCAGCACCGCGTAGCGCTGGGCTTTTTGGCAATCGGCGATAACCAGCGCCTGGGCCTGTTTTAGCGATGCGGCGGCTTCGTTAAACGTCGCGCGATAGCTTGACGGGTCGATTTGGTACAGCGCCTGTCCGGCTTTGACCATATCGCCCTCGGTAAACAGGCGTTTTTGCACGATCCCGCCGACCTGCGGGCGCACTTCGGCGCTAAGCGAGGCGGTGGTGCGTCCGGTCAGGCTGCTCACCACCGGGACAGGCTGGCCGTGCAGGGTAACGACACCCACTTCCTGCGTCATCTGCTGCGGGGAAGCGTTTTGCGCATTATCGCACCCGCTAAGGAGAAATAATGCTGCTGCGATGGGGGCTAAAGTATATTTCATTATATTTTCTCAGGATGAACGACGTCCGCCCCGCAAATTCACTGGCGGGGTGATGGGCCGGGCGATGATGCATCTCCGGGCAAGCACAAATAACCCAATGGGAAATAAATATTCCTGTTTGCAGTAAATAACTCGGTGAATACCGCTATTGATTAAGCGGTTTTTCCGAGATTTTCCCGTGCGGCGAATACGGCATCAGACGGCGGTTACAGGCTCTGAACCGAGCGATAACGCCTGCTACAGGGCATTACTTGTGGGGTTCTCCATGGTTTTTGGTTTTGAGAATGATCGCTCTCATTTTTCCCCATTATACGTCTGTACCGAATGATGGGAAGGTTTTTTACACAAAATTTAGTGCAGGGAATTTAGTCAGGAAATAATGGAGAAAAAAAGGATATTTTGTGAAAGTAGGGTGGTGAATGGTCTGTGAAAAATAAAAGATGGAGATAATCAATGACATTAATAATAACAGAGAACATTAATCCCGCCGATCAAGAAGAGCTGCTGGCGGGACTGCGGGAATACAATCTGCGCTTTCTGGACCCGGCTCAGTTCGGCGAGCTGGGCGTTTATTCACGCGATGACGCTGGCGCGATGCGCGGCGGGTTGATCGGCAAACGCAAGGGCAGCTGGCTGTGTATTGACTATCTGTGGGTCAGCGAAGCCTCGCGCGGCAGCGGCCTTGGCAGCGAGCTGATGCATGAAGCGGAAAACCAGGCGCGGGCGCGCGGCTGCAGCCACGTGCTGGTGGATACGTTCAGCTTTCAGGCGCTGCCGTTTTATCAGAAGCTGGGCTATCAGCTGCAGATGTCGCTGCCGGACTTCCCGCACGCGGGTATGCAGCGCCATTATTTATCGAAAGTATTGTAAAGCAGGCCCAGGAGACCCTCCCGGAGGCGGCGCTATGCGCCTGTCCGGGCTACCCGAACGCAGGCGACTGTGAAGCGGATTGAATCCTCCGGATGGCGGCTGTCGCCTTATCCGGGCTACCCGAACGCAGGCGGCTGTGAAGCGGATTGAATCCCCCGGATGGCGGCTGTCGCCTTATCCGGGCTACCCGATCGCAGGCGGTTGTGAACCGGATTGTATTCCCCGGATTGCAGACGGCTGTGAACCTGTAGCCCGGCTAAGCGCAGCGCGAGCCGGGGGAATTAGCCGCCGATCCCCCGGCCTATCAGGGCCAGGGCGTGGCTGACAATCATCTTCCGGTCTACCGATTGCAACCGCGAATCGGTGTGGGTGCGGGAAAACGGCACCAGCACCAGGCTTATCAGGGTGGTAAACAGCAGCTCCGGGGAGAGCGCCGGATTAAGCTTACCCTCCCGCTGCCAGCGGCGCACCGTCTCCAGCATCTTGTGGTACTTCTCATCGCCAAAACGCGCGTGCATATGCTGGCGCAGCACCGGCATCTCGCCGATGATCTCCTGCATCCACAGCGGCGCGAACCACGCGTTTTTCTCCGCCATGGCCGCCAGGGTTTCAATAAGCAGCGTAAAAGCGGTGACCGGATCGTCGCCGTGCGCGACAAAAATTTGTCCGATCTCGCTGCGTAGCGGCATAAAGCGCTCTTCGACCAGCTTTTCCACCAGCGCTTCGCGCGAGCTGAAATAGTAGTGCAGCATCGCGGGCGTTACCCCCGCCTCTTTGGCGATGGCGTTCAGC
Organism: Klebsiella sp. GW_Kp182; assembly: GCF_040062275.1. Classification (NCBI taxonomy): domain Bacteria; kingdom Pseudomonadati; phylum Pseudomonadota; class Gammaproteobacteria; order Enterobacterales; family Enterobacteriaceae; genus Klebsiella; species Klebsiella sp. GW_Kp182. Next base: position 127,956 of record NZ_JBEAFQ010000009.1, read on the forward strand.
GAAATGCGGGCGATCCCGTGGCGCGCAAACAGCGCCAGGGCAATATCCATCAGCTGTTCGCGGTTGGCGGAGCCGGATTTCTGCCCGCGCGGGCGACCGGGACGACGCGGGGCTTCGTTGTCTTTTTGTGCTGACATCCTGTGGCGATCCCTTGACCAGATTCATCATTTCCCTAAATATTAATTATGCATTTAATTAATTTCAAGCGAGTGATGCTATGACATCTGAAATCGCCAGCCAACCGGCGGTGCCCTCGATCCGCCTGCTCTTCAGCGCCCTGCTGCTGGTGATGCTGCTCTCGGCGCTGGATCAGACTATCGTTTCCACCGCGCTGCCGACCATCGTCGGCGAGCTCGGCGGGCTGGATAAGCTCTCCTGGGTGGTCACCGCCTACATCCTGAGTTCGACCATCGCGGTGCCGCTGTACGGTAAATTCGGCGATCTGTTCGGGCGCAAAATCGTTCTGCAGGTGGCGATTGTGCTGTTTCTTGCCGGTTCCGCCCTCTGCGGGCTGGCGCAAAATATGACCCAGCTGGTGCTGATGCGCGGCCTGCAGGGGCTGGGCGGCGGCGGCCTGATGGTGATCAGCATGGCGGCGGTGGCTGACGTCATCCCGCCGGCGAATCGCGGCCGCTATCAGGGTCTGTTCGGCGGCGTCTTTGGTCTGGCGACGGTAATCGGGCCGTTAATCGGCGGCTTCCTGGTGCAGCACGCCTCCTGGCGCTGGATTTTTTACATCAACCTGCCGCTGGGGCTGTTTGCGCTGCTGGTGATCGGTGCGGTTTTTCACAGCAGCAACAAGCGCAGCCAGCACCAGATCGACTGGCTGGGGGCGATTTACCTCAGCATGGCGCTGTTGTGCATCATCCTGTTTACCTCCGAGGGCGGCAGCGTCCGCGCGTGGAGCGACCCGCAGCTGTGGTGCATCCTGGCGTTTGGCCTGGTCGGGATCGTCGGCTTTATTCATGAAGAGCGGCTGGCCAGCGAGCCGATTATTCCGCTCTCCTTATTCCGCAACCGCAGCTTTTTGCTGTGCAGCCTGATTGGCTTTGTTATCGGCATGGCGCTGTTCGGCTCGGTGACCTTCCTGCCGCTCTATTTGCAGGTGGTCAAAGAGGCGACGCCGACCAAGGCGGGCCTGCAGCTGATCCCGCTGATGGGCGGCCTGCTGCTGACCTCGATCGTCAGCGGGCGCATTATCAGCCGCACCGGCAAGTATCGCGTATTTCCGATTATCGGCACCCTGCTGGGGGTCGTCGGCATGGTGCTGCTGACGCGCATCACCATCCACTCCGCGATGTGGCAGCTGTACCTGTTTACCGGCGTGCTGGGGGCGGGCCTGGGGCTGGTGATGCAGGTGCTGGTGCTGGCGGTACAGAACGCGATGCCCGCGCAGATGTACGGCGTGGCGACCTCCGGGGTCACGCTGTTTCGATCGATTGGCGGTTCCATCGGCGTGGCGCTGTTTGGGGCGGTGTTTACTCACGTGCTGCAAAGCAATCTCCAGCGTCTGCTGCCGGAAGGCGCGCAGCTGCCGAGGGCGCTAAACCCGGCGGCGGTGCAGAATCTCCCGGCGGAGATCCGCCTCGATTATCTGGACGCCTTCGGGTCCGCTATCCATGCGGCGTTTCTGATGGCGGCCTGCATTATGGCGGTGGCGTTTGCCCTCTCCTGGCTACTGAAAGAAACGCCGCTGAAAACCGGCACACGCTAGACGGCGGCGGCAATACGCAGCAGCGCCCGACGCAGAGCCGGCGCGGCGAAATCGATAAATTTACGCAGCTTAAGCGGAGCCAGATCCCGCGAGGTGTACAGCAGGTGCACCGGTGCAGGCTCTGGTTCCATCGCCTGCAGGAGCAGCTTCAGCTCGCCGCGGGCCAGGCCGTCGATCGCCTGGTAATGCAGCAGGCGCGCCACGCCGGCCCCCAGACGGGCGGCGTCGGCGGCGCTCTCCGGCGTGGTCAGCGACAGCACCGGCTGCAGCGCCACCAGCCGGTCCTCCGCCTCTTCGGCGTTAAAGCGCCAGCCGCGATAAGGCATTGGCGATTCAATACGAATGATCGGTAGCGCGGCCAGCTCGCGCGGGCGTTCGGGTATGCCGTGTTTTTCCAGCAAAGCCGGGTGCGCGCAGGTCACAATGCGCATCTCGCCCAGCCGGGTGGCCACCATCCCGCTGTCCGGCAGCGTACCGATACGCACCGCTAAATCAATATGATCGCCCACCAGATCGGCGTTGCGGTCGCTAAGCAGTAAACGGACGCGAATCTGCGGGTAGCGGGCGAGAAAATCCGTCACCACCGGCAAAACATGCTGACGACCGAACATGGTGGGGGCTGAGAGAACCAGTTCGCCTTTTGGCTCCTGATATTCGCCCGCCGCCTGGCGCTCTGCGTTCTCCACCTCTTCGAGAATGCGCCGCGCGGCGGCGACATAATCGACGCCGGCATCGGTCAGCGTCAGCTTGCGGGTGGTGCGGATCATCAGGCGCACGCCGAGGGTATTTTCCAGTTCGCCAATCTGGCGGCTAACGGTGGTCAGGGGCATATTCAGCGCCCGCGCCGCCGCCGACATGCTGCCGAGTTCGGCCACTTTCACCAGCAGCGCCATCGCGCTGAGTCGGTCCATAATTATCCCGTTTTACGGAAAGATGATTGTCATATTGCCACTATTATCTTTTCTGCCAGCACAGTCCATGATGAGTTACGCCGCAACGCATCGGGAGGACCTATGCCAGCAGAATTTCTTGATATCGCCATGACGCCGGACGTGATGGATGTCCAGCATGAAATGGGCAGCGATGAGCTGTGGCAGTCGCCGCATCGCCAGCGCCGGGGTGAGCGCTTCGGCGCCAGCGAGGAGGTGATGATTGCCACCCGCGACAGCTTCTATCTGGCCACCCTTTCGCAAACCGGCTGGCCCTATATTCAGCATCGCGGCGGCCCGGTGGGCTTTCTGCATCTGCTGGATGAAACCACCCTGGCGATGGCGGATTTTTCCGGTAATCGCCAGTACATCACCACCGGCAACCTGCGCGGCAGCGATCGGGCCTGTCTGTTTTTGATGGATTACCCGCGCCGTGCCAGGCTGAAAATCTACGCCACCGTAGAGGTTGTGGCGGTGGATGCCGACCCGCAGCTGCTGGCGCAGGTCGCGCCGGAGAACTATCGGGCCCGGATTGAGCGCATCTACCGTTTCCACTTACAGGCTTTTGACTGGAACTGCCCGCAGCATATTACCCCCCGCTACACCGCCCGGCAGGTGGCGGAGTATAGCCAGACGCTGCAACAGCGTATTGACGAACTGGAGCGGGAAAATCAGCGCCTGCAGCAGCTTATATACCCAAAATAATTCGAGTTGCTTAAAGGCGGCAAGGGAGTGAGTCCCCAGGAGCATAGATAACTATGTGACTGGGGTGAACGAGTGTAGCCAACACATAAGCAACTTGAAGTATGAAGGGTATTCATACAGGAGATTCATGATGACCGAACAACGTCCGCCTCTGCCGCCGTTCACCCGCGAGAGCGCCGCGCAAAAAGTCCGAGCCGCTGAAGATGGCTGGAACAGCCGCGATGCCGCTAAGGTCGCGCTGGCCTATACCGTCGAGAGCGAATGGCGTAACCGCAGCGAATTTGTTCACGGCAGAACGCAGATTATCGACTTCCTGCAGCGCAAATGGCGTAAAGAGCAGGAGTACCGGTTGATTAAGGAACTGTGGGCGTGGAGCGATAACCGTATTGCGGTACGCTTTGCCTATGAGTGGCACGACGACAGCGGCAACTGGTTTCGTTCATACGGCAACGAGAACTGGGAATTCGACGAGCACGGACTGATGAAGACGCGCTACGCCTGCATCAACGATCTGCCCATTACGGAGAGCGAGCGTCTGTTTCACTGGCCCCAGGGCCGTCGCCCGGACGATCACCCGGGATTGAGCGAGCTGGGGCTGTAAGGCGCCGTTCTGCGGAACGAGCCTCACCGTTGAAGAGATCCCCGGAGGCGGCGCTGCGCACCTGTCCGGGCTACTCGATCGCAGCCGACGGTGAGCCCGTAGCCCGGGCAGGCGCATCGCGCCGCCCCCGGGAGAAAGGGGGAAGATGATTTTATTTCCGGTTGCGGTTTTTGCGTTTAAAACCCCAGCACAAAGTCGTTATAGTTTCAGACGAAAAAATAATAACGATTTCTATGGACTGACGGGGTGATAACAATGAAATTGCGTTTACGGACAGCCGCCGCCGTGATGCTGGCGGGCCTGCTGCTGGCGGGCTGCGACCAGAAGGGCAGCGATGCGAAACACATTAAAGTCGGCGTCATTAACGGCGCGGAACAGGATGTGGCGGAAGTGGCGAAGAAAGTGGCTAAAGAGAAATATGGCCTCGACGTGGAGCTGGTGGGCTTTAGCGGCTCGCTGCTGCCGAATGAGTCCACCAACGCCGGCGATCTGGACGCCAACGTCTTTCAGCATCGCCCGTTCCTCGAACAGGATAATAAAGCCCACAACTATCGCCTGGTGGCGGTGGGCAACACCTTCGTCTTCCCGATGGCGGGCTACTCGCGCAAAATAAAATCCGTCGCCGAGCTGAAAGACGGCGCGACCATCGCCATTCCGAACGACCCGACCAACCTGGGCCGCGCGCTGCTTCTGCTCCAGCAGGAAAAGCTGATTACCCTCAAAGCGGGCATCGGCCTGCTGCCGACGGCGGTTGATATCATCGACAACCCGCATCACCTGAAAATTATGGAGCTGGAAGGAGCACAGCTGCCGCGCGTCATCGACGACCCGAAGGTCGACGTGGCGATCATCAGCACTACCTACCTGCAGCAGACCGGCCTCTCCCCGGTACGCGACGGCATCTTTATTGAAGATAAAAACTCGCCCTATGTGAACATCATCGTGACCCGCGAAGACAACAAAGACGCGGAAAACGTCAAAGCGTTTATCCACTCCTACCAGTCGCCGGAGGTGGCGAAGGCGGCGGAGACGATCTTTAACGGCGGCGCGGTGCCCGGCTGGTAATCACTCACACAAGGAGACGTGGCGATGACCCGGCAACGCCAGGCTGATTTGCTGCTCATAGCCGCGACGGTTATCGCCGCCTGCGGATGGATTTTTTCCCGTGAAGCGATTGCCGGCATGCCGGTTTTCGCTTTCCTCGGCCTGCGTTTTTTCTTCGCCGCGCTGCTGCTGCTGCCTTTCTGCCGCGGCCTTCGCGTCGAGAGGCAGCAGTGGCCGCGCATGATTATCAGCGGCCTGTGGTTTGCGCTAAACCTGTGCCTGTGGATCTACTCGGTATCAACGACCCCGTCGCTGGGCGAAGGGGCGTTTATCATGAGCCTGTCGATGCTGTTCGTGCCGCTTACCGCATGGGTGATGATGAAGGCGCGGCCGGCGCGGGCCTACTGGGAGTGCCTGCCGATTGCGGTTGTCGGTCTCGGCTTACTCAGCCTGCATATGCCAATTGCGTTTCACCCCAGCCAGGGCTGGTTCCTGTTGACCGCGCTGGTGCAATCGATCTGGTTTTGCTACACCAGCAAAAGCGCCCGCGAGGTGCCGCTGATACCGCTGACCACCGTGCAGCTCGGCATTACCGGCATTGTCGGACTGGGGATCTCCGCCGCCGTTGAAAGCTGGACTCAGCCGTTTACCCTGCCGACCTTCGGCTGGCTGCTCGCCAGCATCGTTATCGCCACCAGCCTGCGCTTCGGCCTGCAAATGAAGGGGCAGAAGTACGCGGCGGTCGCCAGCGCGGCGATTATTATGGTGCTGGAACCGCTGCTGACGGTGATTGCCGCCGCGCTGTGGTACGGCGAACAGCTACCGCTGCAGAAAATTATCGGCGGCCTGCTGATCCTCGTCGCTCAGCTGTGGTTCCGCTGGCGGATGCTGAAGCCGCTACGCTAAACCGGTGCGCCGCTGCGCCATCAGATGCAGCAGCGGCACCAGCGATAGCCCGTCCGGCATCTCGCCGCGGGCGATCAGCTGGCCTATCTCTTCGAGGGTAAACCAGCCAGTTTCCATCACTTCATCCTGATCTTCATCCATTCCCACCCAAGTCAAATCGTGGGCCAGCCAGGTAATAAACAGCTGGTCGCTGCTGCCGTAGGAGGGGTTATAGCGGATAATTTCGTCGGCGCGCTGCGCCTGCCAGCCGGTCTCTTCCCGCAGCTCGCGCAGGGCCGCCGCGCGCGGGTCTTCGCCTTCATCGACGCCGCCGGAAGGAATCGCCCACACCACCCGATCGATCAGGTAACGGTAGTGGCGAATCAGCAGCACTTTGTCATCCTGCATCGCCACAATCCCCACCGCCGGGCGAGGATAGTGAATGGAGTAAAAATCCCGCCGATCGCCGGGCGCCATATCAATTCCGACCTTGCGCATGCTGAACCATGGGGTGTCTGCCAGAACCTCGACATCGTGCATATCGGCGGAGGTGAGTTTCTTTTTCATCGTAGCCACTGTTCCTCAAAGTTGAGCGTTCAGCACACCATAGCCGGGAGCCGATGGCAACCGTCGCAGATTGGCCCGATTTCATCGTTCATTGCCCAAACGCCCATATTGCGCCAGGCTTGTGGGACGTACGATGTTCAGCAGATGACCGCAAAGAGGAATGAACATCATGAAAATCACCCATGTGCGTAATGCCACCCAGCTTATTGATTATGCGGGTAAAAAGTTTCTGATTGACCCGATGCTTTCTGCCAAAGGCGCCTGGGCGGGCTTTGCCGGTACCGCGCGCAGCGAGTTGCGTAACCCGCTGGTGGAACTGCCTTTTTCCATCGAAACGATCGTTGACGTGGATGCGGTTATCGTCACCCACACTCATCAGGATCACTGGGACGAGGCGGCGATCGCCGCGATCCCCAAAACCCTGCCGGTTTATGTCCAGCATGATGCCGACGGACAGCTGCTGCGCGGCCAGGGCTTTTGCGATATTCGTCTGCTCTCTGAGGACAGCGCGTTTGCTGACGTTGCGCTGGTGAAAACCACCTCGGGCCAGCACGGCAGCGACCGCACTTATGCGGTGCCGGCAATGGCCGAGCGCCTGGGCGAAGCCTGCGGCGTGGTGCTGCGCCATCCGCAGGAGAAAACCCTATGGCTGGTGGGGGACACCATCTGGCGCGATGCAGTGGAAGCCGACATGCTCAGGCTGCGCCCTGACGTGGTGGTGCTGAATGCCGGGTATGCGCACGTCATCGGTTTTGGGCCGATCATCATGGGCAAAGAGGATGTGCTGAAGGCGCACTTCGTCCTGCCGGAAGCCAAAATCGTCGCCAGCCATATGGATGCGGTGAACCACTGTCTGCTGAGCCGCGATGAGCTGCGCCAGTACGTGGCTGACAATCAGATTGCCGAAGCGGTCAGCATCCCGCAGGATGGGGAAAGTATGGTCTTTTAGAAGCGGAGTGGGCGATGAAACTCACGGAAGTGGCGATTGTGGCGGTGGACGGGTTTAGCCCGTTTCACTACTCGGTGCCCTGTATGCTGTTTGGCGATACGGTCTCGGAAACCAAACGCTTTAACCTGCATATTTGCGCCGAACGGCCGGGGCTGCTCAGCGCCCGCGACGGCTTCGCGCTGAACGCCAGCGGCGATTTTTCCCTCCTGGCGCAGGCGGATATCGTGGTGGTGCCTTACTGGGGGGCGGTGAATCAGCGCCCACCGCAGCCGCTGCTTGACGGCCTGGTTCGCGCGCGCAATAACGGTGCGCAGATCGTCGGCCTGTGCCTCGGGGCGTTTGTACTCGGCTACGCCGGGCTGCTGGACGACAGGCGCGCGGCGACCCACTGGGAGTTCGAGCAGGATTTTCAGCGCCTGTTTCCACAGGTGCGGCTGGATATCAACGCGCTGTACGTTGACGATGAGGGGATTATCACCTCGGCGGGCACCGCGGCGGCGCTCGACTGCTGCCTGTATCTCATTCGCCAGCGTTTTGGCAGCCTTGTCGCCAATCAGATCGCCCGGCGGATGATCGTCCCGCCGCACCGTGAGGGCGGCCAGGCGCAGTTTATCGCCCAGCCGGTACCCAAAAACACCCGCGACGCGCGGATAAACGGCCTGCTTGAGTATCTCCAGCAGCACATCCGCGAACCGCATAATCTCGACTCGCTGGCGCAGGTGGCGGCGATGAGCCGCCGGACCCTGACCCGCCATTTCGCCAAAGCGACCGGCATGGGCATCGCCGACTGGCTGGCCGCCGAGCGCCTGCGGCGCAGCCAGATCCTGCTGGAGGCCGGGGATTTACCGGTCGGGCAGGTGGCGGAGGAAGTGGGCTATCGCTCCGCCGTAACCTGGCGCCAGCAGTTTAAAGCGCGCTTTGGCGTCAGCCCGGCGGAGTGGCGGCGCACCTTTCGTCGCGGGGCTTAGCCGCCGAGCGTGGCGCTGTCGATGACGAAGCGGTATTTCACGTCGCCTTTAATCATCCGCTCCCAGGCCTCGTTAATCTGGTCGCCGCGAATCAGCTCTATATCGGCGACGATACCGTGCTCGGCGCAGAAATCGAGCATCTCCTGGGTTTCCGGAATGCCGCCGATCATCGACCCGGCAATTGACCGGCGGCGGAAGATTAGATTAAACACTTCCGGCGAGGGATGCGGCGTGGCGGGCGCGCCCACCAGCGTCATGGTGCCGTCGCGCTTGAGCAGGGTGGTGAAGGCATCGAGGTTATGCGGCGCCGCCACGGTGTTGAGTATGAAGTCGAAGCTCTTCAGGTGGGCGGCCATTTCGTTTTCGTTGCGCGAGACCACCACTTCGTCCGCGCCCAGCTCCCGCGCCGCGTCACGCTTGGATTCCGAGGTGGTAAAGGCCACCACGTGGGCGCCCATGGCGTGGGCCAACTTGATGCCCATATGCCCCAGCCCGCCAATGCCCACGATGCCGACTTTTTTGCCCGGTCCGACGTTCCAGTGGCGTAGCGGCGAGTAAGTTGTGATGCCCGCGCACAGCAGCGGCGCGACGGCGGCCAGCTGCTCTTTGGGATGGCGGACGCGCAGCACGTAGCGCTGATGCACAACGATCTGCTGGGAGTAACCGCCGAGCGTGTGGCCGGGCGCGTCCTGCGTCGGGCCGTTATAGGTGAGCACCATACGATCGCAATAGTTTTCCAGCCCGTCCCGGCACTCCTCGCACTCTTTACAGCTGTCGACCATACAGCCGACGCCCACCAGATCGCCAACGGCGTGGCCGGAGACCCGGCTGCCTACGGCGGTCACCCGGCCGACGATTTCATGGCCCGGCACGCAGGGATAGAGCGTCCCTGCCCACTCGGAGCGGGCCTGGTGTACATCCGAGTGGCAGACGCCGCAATAATCAATGGCGATCTGCACATCGTCCGGCCCCGGTTCGCGGCGGGTGATGGCCATAGACCCTAACGGCTGGCTGGCCGAGTTCGTTCCAATAGCGTTGATCTGCATAGCAAAACCTCTTCTACATAACGGCGTTGAATAAAACGGAGGGGGAGAGCGTTTTTTGAGCGGCAGGATCAAGCGTAGCCTGGTTGAGGCGCGATGGGTGGGGGAGAGCTCAAAGGGTTAAAGATGGGCTCACCCCCGCAAACGGAGTACAGAAAATATCAGGGCGCGACGGGCGTCAGATAATCCAGCCGCAGCGGCCCGGCAAGCAGGCTATCCATCTGCGCAATAAAATCCTGGAAGTGCGGCAGGGTGATATGCGCGTCCAGCGCTTCCTGATTGCGCCAGGATTCGCGCATATAGAACGTATCCGGCGCATCGCGCAGCTGAAACAGGGCGTAATCGAGGTTGCCTGGCTCCTGACGCGTCGGCAGCAGCAGCGCCCGCAGGGCCTGGCGCAGCGCGTCGCTGCGGCCCGGTTTCGCCGTCAGCACCGCGAGAAGTGAAATCACCTCGCCGCTCATCTTAAAAACCCTCCAGCACGATTTTGCCCACCGAGCGCCCGGTTTCCAGCTGCGCGTGCGCTTTTTGCAGATTGGCGGCGGTGATGGCGCCGTAGTGCTCGCCGAGGGTGGTCTTAATGGTGTTGTCGTCTATCAGCGCCGCCACGCGGGTCAGCAGCTGATGCTGGGCGATCATGTCCGGCGTGTCGAACATCGAGCGGGTAAACATAAATTCCCAGTGCAGGGAGATGCTTTTCGCCTTCAGCGGCACCACGTCGAGGGTTTCCGGGTCGTCAATGAGCGCCAGCTTGCCCTGCGGTGCGAGAGCGGCGATCAGCTGCGGATAGTGCTGGTCGGTATTGGTCAGGCTGGCGACGTGGGTCACCGCTTTGACGCCAATCCGCGCCAGCTCTTCGGCGAGCGGTTTGCTGTGATCGATAACATGATGCGCGCCCGCTTCCCGTACCCATTTCTGGCTTTCCGGACGCGAGGCGGTGCCAATGACCGTCATACCGGTGAGCTTGCTGGCGAGCTGGGTCAGTATCGAACCGACGCCGCCCGCCGCGCCGACGATCAGCAGCGTGTCACCCGCGTTGCCGCCTTCCTCTACGCCAAGACGGTGGAACAGCAGCTCCCAGGCGGTAATGGCGGTGAGCGGCAGCGCGGCGGCGGCGGCATTATCCAGAGAACGCGGTTTGCGGGCGACGATGCGCTCATCCACTAACTGAAACTCGCTGTTGCTGCCAGGACGGCCCAGCGCGCCGGCGTACCACACTTCATCTCCCGCGGCGAACAGCGTCACCGCGCTGCCGACGGCTTTCACCACGCCCACCGCGTCCCAGCCCAGCACGCGCGGGGTATCGGCGTTAAACCCGGCGCGGACTTTGGTATCCACCGGGTTGACGGAAATAGCCTTCACTTCAACCAGCAGGTCATGTCCCTCGGCAACCGGCTGCGGCAGCTCGATGTCGGTTAAAAAAGGAATATTGCTGCCTTCTGCCGCCGCGCGGGTAATGGCGATCGCTTTCATACACTCTCCGGTTTTGAATAAGGTTCATCGTTTGAATGTATTGAGGATAGACCGCGGCACGCGGGGGAAAAATGGCCCGACGGCGATAACAGTTATATTGAAAAAGTGAAAATCAGCGGACGCGATAAAAATCGAGCATCACGCCGTCCTGCGTGCGGCCGCCGGAACAGATAAACAGCGAGGTGGTCAGCCAGCGCAGCGCAGGCGCATCCACTTCAAAAGTCGGTACGGTACGAAAATAGATAGCTTCCGGTGGAATATCGCTAAAAAAGCGTATATCGTCGCCGAAAAGACACTCTATGTACTCTTCGGGTAGGCGGCGAATGCCGTTGTTTTCGATGTATACGGTGCCTTCTTCCACGTGTAATGCATAGCGGGCGGAGAGGCGGCAGGTGCCGTCAGGTTCGACGATCTGGCTGTCGACGCCGCCGGGTAAGACGTGGCCGTTAAGCTCACCGCGTACGGTTCCGCTGAGAATAGGGATCAGCTGACGTTTCCCGCTCTGCGGGCTGCGGGAGACGATGACCGGTTTGTCTACCTGAATGGTGAGAGAGAAGCTGTGTTCGAGTTCGGGTGTCATCATTGGTCTCCTTTCTAAGCCACGTTATACCGTTAGTGTAAGGATTTAAAGGTGAAGGGAATAACGCAAACATTGGATGGAAATGATTGGCTGGGGAGATGGAAGTGAACAAAAAACGGCCGCGAGCGCGGCATTATTTGGCGTATTCTGCTGACATAATGCTTTCACACGGACGCGAGGAATAAAGATGAATACGCTATTTCTGATTGGCCCCGGCGGGGTGGGAAAAAGCACGGTTGGAGCGCTGCTGGCGCAGGCGATGAGCTACCGGTTTATCGATCTCGATAGAGAATTTTGCGAGCAGATTTTAAATATTCGCCAATATATTCAGCGCAATGGATACGAGCGCTATGTGCGTGAGAACGCCGCGCTATGCTCTCGCCTGCTGGCGGAGAATCCGCATGAAAAACGAGTGGTGGTGCTCTCCTCGGGATTTCTTGCCACCGATGTCTGCCCGGAGATTGTCGCCGGGAATCGACAGCTTGTGCGGCAGTCCGGGTATTCCATCCTGCTACTGCCTTCAGAGGATATTAATATCGCTACGCGCATAGTGGTCGCGCGCCAGCTGATGCGCGGCTTTGGTCTGGTCAGAGAAAAAGAAGAGATGAAGTTCCGCCAGCGCTTCAGGGAATATTGTGCATTAGACGATTGCCGGGTGGTTTCGTCTGAGGAGCCGGAGAGGGTGGCGGAGCTGGTGCGGGAGAAGGTGGCTGCGGAACAGCGGAAACAAAAAAGCCTGGCGGCGATGCGTGAGCTGAGCGAGCTGTCACAGAAGCTGGGATTGTATAACTAAACGCCATGCAGCGCGGCTCGGTGGGAATTACACAGGCCCAAAGATAATCTCGCATCGCGTAGGCCGGGCAAGGCGCCGCCCGGCAGAAAGGCGCGAACAACAGGCAATTATCTCTCGCACGCGCAAATAAACCCGGCGTTCGCTGGCGCGAATATCGCGGATGCGCTCCAGCATCTCATCGAAATAGTCGGGTACAGCCGATGAACCAACAGGCGGATTTTTTAACCGCTCATCATCCATCACAAACCTTTGATCAGGTATTCCTGGAGCGTCTGGGTTGCCCACTGGCGGAACTGAGTGCCGCGAGGGGAGCGAACGCGATAGCCAACGGCAAGTATCAGAGGCAAACTAAAGTGTTGAACCTGATAATTTTTTCCATCACTGGCAGTTGTTCGGTAAAACCGAACAACTGAATTTTCCTCAAGTTCGCCTTCTTCAAATATATGCTTTATATGCTCGCTGATGGTGGCTTTCGCTTTACCATAGAGTTTGCAGATCATTGCCTGCGAGAGCCAAAGCGTATCGCTTTCAAAGCGGCATTCAACACGTACTTTCCCATCACCGCTGGCAAACATAACGAACTCGCCTATGGGGGACGACGTTAAGTGTTCATTTGCCATATAGCCTCCGGGTTAACCTGCTTTGGTTCGCATAGTATGTCAGAAGAGCATAAATTTCATTAGACGGACGATTAACCCGGCGTCATTTGGCAGCGGCTATCCAGAAGGCGAACATGTCCGGGCGTCAGACGAGATGAAGCGTGTTGTTGACGCTTTTAAAGGATTGCTGAATTTGCAGTAGCTCCGCTTTAAGCATTTCTTCCTTATCGCTCTGCGGCAGCAGCACAATACAGCCATCCATTACCTTAACCGTGAAGCGCTTTCCGGTATCGAACCCCGCTGCGCGTAACCACTTGCCGGAAAGGGTGAGACTTACGAGCTGGTTTAAAGAGCTGGCGAGAAGTGCTAAAGCGAAGGGTATTGAACCGAAAGGCTGATTTTCTGGATAAGTTCACATGGATAAAAATGATTGAACTGGCGGAAGATCACAGGAGTTGAACCTGCCCGGGACCGCTGGCGGCCCCAACTGGATTTGAAGTCCAGCCACCTCACCGGAGATGACGATCTTCCGCGCCTCGATTGCTACATGGAGGCGGGGCGCATTATAGCTACTTTCCTGCATTAACCACATACCCAAACGCACTTTTTTACTGTTAAAACTGGACTTTACAGAACCTTCTTAAACAATTCCTTGCAAAATCCGTGGCTTACACTTTTATACACTCTTTCAGGCTACCGGGATCACATAAAACAAGAAACGTAATTTGAATATGAGATATCGCAATTCATCTTACTGCGCGGATGGTTTACAAAGCATGTAACCGGTACCAACCCGCGGCAGCGCTGAGAGAAGAGTGTGCGATGAAAGATCATATTTTGTCCGTCAAAGAGAAGATTGGCTACGGCATGGGCGATGCCGCAAGCCACATCATTTTTGATAACGTCATGTTGTATATGATGTTTTTCTATACCGATATCTTTGGTATTCCTGCCGGCTATGTCGGCACCATGTTCCTGCTGGCCCGCGCGCTGGATGCGATATCCGACCCCTGCATGGGGCTGCTGGCCGACCGTACCCGCAGCCGCTGGGGAAAATTTCGCCCGTGGATCCTGTTCGGCGCGATTCCGTTCGGCCTCGTCTGCGTGCTGGCCTACAGTTCGCCGGACCTGAGTCATAACGGCAAGCTGATATACGCCGCGGTCACCTACACGCTGCTGACCCTGCTCTACACCGTGGTCAACATCCCGTACTGCGCGCTGGGAGGGGTTATCACCGACAACCCAACGCAGCGCATCTCCCTGCAATCCTGGCGCTTTGTGCTGGCGACGGCGGGCGGCATGCTCTCCACAGTCCTGATGATGCCGCTGGTGAACTTTATCGGCGGCGAAGACAAAGCCTTTGGCTTTCAGGGCGGCATCGCGGTGCTGTCGGCGATCGCTTTCCTGATGCTGGCGTTTTGCTTCTTCACCACCAAAGAGCGCGTCGAAGCGCCGCCGAGCTCTACCTCAATGCGGGAAGACCTGCGCGATATCTGGCGCAACGATCAGTGGCGTGTCGTTGGTCTGCTGACCATCCTCAATATTCTCGCGGTCTGCGTTCGCGGCGGCGCGATGATGTACTACACCACCTGGATTATGGGGTCCGCTGGTCTGTTCACCGCCTTCCTCACCACCTACTGCGTCGGCAACCTGATTGGCTCGGCGCTGGCGAAGCCGCTCACCGACTGGAAATGCAAAGTCAGCGTCTTCTGGTGGACTAACGCCCTGCTGGCGGCGCTGAGCGTGGCGATGTTCTTCGTGCCGATGGACGCCGAAATCACCATGTTCGCCTTTATCTTCGTGATTGGCGTGCTGCACCAGCTGGTGACGCCGATTCAGTGGGTGATGATGTCCGACACCGTCGACTACGGCGAATGGTGTAACGGCAAACGCCTGACCGGCATCAGCTTTGCGGGCACCCTGTTCGTGCTCAAGCTGGGCCTGGCGCTGGGCGGCGCGCTGATTGGCTGGATGCTGGCGGGCGGTGGTTACGATGCCGCGGCCAAAACCCAGAACAGCGCCACTATCACCATCATCATCTCATTGTTCACCCTCGCTCCGGCGGTCTGTTATCTGCTGAGCGCGGTTATCGCTAAACGCTACTACACCCTGAAAACCCCGTTTCTGAAAAAGATGATGGCGGAGCTGGCTCAGGGCGCGCGCCGCAACGAACAGGAATTCATTTCAGCGCCGAACGGCAAAGAATTGCAAAACTAAGAGGAAGCTATTCATGAAAATCAGTGATGGAAACTGGCTTATTCAACCAGGACTCAATCTGATCCAACCTGTACAGGTATACGAGGTTGAGCAACAGGGCAACGACATGGTGGTCTACGTCGCGTCGCGCGAAGTGCGCGAGCGTGCCGCCCAGCTCGATGTTCCGCTATTTACCGTGCGCTTCTTCTCTCCGCAGGAAGGGGTGATTGGCGTACGTATGGAGCACTTCCAGGGCGCGCTGAACAACGGCCCACACTATCCGCTGAACGTGCTGAAAGACGTCAAGGTGGAGATTAACAACGGCGCTGAGTATGCCGAGCTGAAGAGCGGCAATTTGACCGCGCGCGTCACGAAAGGCGACTTCTGGTCGCTGGATTTCCTGCGCGACGGCGTGCGGATTACCGGTAGCCAGCTGAAAAACGACGGCTACGTGCAGGATACCAAAACGCATCGTAACTATATGTTTGAGCGCCTGGATCTCGGCGTCGGCGACACCGTTTACGGCCTCGGCGAGCGCTTTACCGCGCTGGTGCGCAACGGCCAGACGGTCGACACCTGGAACGAAGACGGCGGCACCAGCACCGAACAGTCGTACAAAAATATCCCGTTCTATCTGACCAACCGTGGCTACGGCGTGCTGGTGAATCATCCTGAGCGCGTCTCTTTCGAAATCGGCTCCGAGAAAGTCTCTAAGGTGCAGTTCAGCGTCGAAGGTGAATACCTGGAGTACTTCGTTATCGACGGCCCGACCCCGAAAGAGGTGCTGAACCGCTATACCCGGTTTACCGGGCGTCCGGCGCTGCCGCCGGCCTGGTCTTTTGGCCTGTGGCTGACCACCTCGTTCACTACCAACTACGATGAAGCGACGGTTAACAGCTTTATCGACGGCATGGCGGAGCGCAACCTGCCGCTGCACGTGTTCCACTTTGACTGCTTCTGGATGAAGGCCTTCCAGTGGTGCGATTTTGAATGGGATCCGGTGACCTTCCCTGACCCGGAAGGCATGATTAAGCGCCTGAAAGAGAAAGGGCTGAAGGTCTGCGTGTGGATTAACCCCTATATCGGTCAGCGTTCGCCGGTGTTTAAAGAGCTGCAGGAGAAAGGCTATCTGCTGAAACGCCCGGACGGTTCGCTGTGGCAGTGGGATAAATGGCAGCCGGGCCTGGCGATTTATGACTTCACTAATCCGCAAGCCTGCCAGTGGTATGCCGACAAGCTGAAAGGCCTGGTAGCGATGGGCGTTGACTGCTTCAAGACCGACTTCGGCGAGCGTATCCCGACCGACGTGCAGTGGTTTGATGGTTCCGATCCGCAGAAAATGCACAACCACTACGCCTTCATCTATAACGAGCTGGTGTGGAACGTACTGAAAGAGACCGTCGGCGAGAAAGAAGCGGTGCTGTTCGCGCGCTCCGCCTCGGTGGGCGCGCAGCAGTTCCCGGTGCACTGGGGCGGCGACTGCTACGCCAACTATGAATCGATGGCGGAAAGCCTGCGCGGCGGCCTGTCGATCGGCATGTCCGGCTTTGGGTTCTGGAGCCACGATATCGGCGGCTTCGAAAACACCGCGCCCGCCCACGTCTACAAGCGCTGGTGCGCCTTCGGCCTGCTGTCGAGCCACAGCCGTCTGCACGGCAGCAAATCCTATCGCGTGCCGTGGGCCTACGATGACGAGTCCTGCGACGTGGTGCGCCACTTCACGCAGCTGAAATGCCGCATGATGCCGTATCTGTACCGTCAGGCGGCGCTGGCCAATGAGTTCGGTACGCCGATGCTGCGTTCGATGATGCTGGAGTTCCCGCACGACCCGGCCTGCGACTATCTGGATCGGCAGTACATGCTGGGGGATTCCGTGCTGGTGGCGCCGGTGTTTAGCGAAGCGGGAGACGTCCAGTTCTGGCTGCCGGAAGGCCGCTGGACCCATCTGTGGCACAACGATGAAGCGCAGGGTAGCCGCTGGCATAAGCAGAATCACGATGTGCTGAGCCTGCCGGTGTACGTGCTTGACAACACTCTGCTGGCGCTGGGAAACAATGATCAGAAGCCAGACTACGTGTGGAACGAAGGTACCGCCTTCCAGCTGTTTAGCCTCGACGATGGTCGCGAAGCCGTCTGTCAGGTGCCGGCCGCGGACGGGTCGGTGGTCTTTACCCTGACGGCGAAACGCCAGGGCAACGTCATCACCGTCAGCGGTGACGGCGAGGCCAGCGGCTGGACGCTGTGCCTGCGCAACATCCAGCAGGTGGCGGGCGTGCAGGGCGGCGCTCAGGCGGGTAGCGAGCTGGGCGTGGTGGTGACCGCGCAGAGCAATGCGTTGACGATTACGCTGTAAGCGCTTTGTAGCCGGACAGGCGCATCAGGCGCCGCCTCCGGGAAAGGTGCCAAACCTGATGCATCAGCGCTGCGGCTTCCCGGTTAGCGCTGCGCTTAGCCGGGCTACAGGTTTCCAGCCGTCTGCACGCCGGTAGCCCGGACAAGGCGCGTCAAGCGCCGCCTCCGGGGAAGGTGCCAAACCTGATGCATCAGCGCAGCTGCTTCCCGGCTCGCGCTGTGCTTAGCCGAGCTACAGGTTTCCAGCCGTCTGCACGCCGTAGCCCGGACAAGGCGCGTCAAGCGC
>NZ_JBEAFQ010000010.1:0-142327 GCF_040062275.1 Klebsiella sp. GW_Kp182
CGCCTCCGGGAAGCAGCGCGCAATGTCATCTCCGCTTTTTTCCCGGCTCGCGCTGTGCTTAGCCGGGCTACGGGTTTACCGTCGTCTGCGGGCCGGTAGCCCGGGTCAGGCGTTACGCCGCAACCCGGGATGGGTTCAAAGCTTACGCTACTCCTTCGCGATAGGCGTTTCGTTTTCCGCCACTTTGGTATCGCCCTGAATGGCCGCGATTTTCTTCTCCACGTCGGCAACCTGCTCGCTGCTGTGCAGCAGCGTATAGGTCAGATCAAACTGGGTGCTTGCCCCGGGCTGAAGCTGCTTAACGCGTTTTTGCTCGCGCTCGATGGTTACCGGATAGGCGTAGCTGGTACCCGGCTCAATACCGGTCACGTAACCCTGTTTCTCGGTATCGGTGTTTTTCCACAGCGTCAGCATCGGCAGCTGGCGGGTATCAAACTGAATCGATGCCCCTTTGTCGCCGGCTTTGTTGACCACGGCGGCCAGCGTTTGATGATTTTCGTCCGCCAGCGGCTGCATGTTAAACACCATTTCATCGAAATCTTTGGTTGGACCGGCGTAGGTTTGCCAGGTTTTTAAGCCGGCTTTGGCGTAGTCATTGAACGGGCTGATGCTGGCGATCGGCGCCATAAAGCGGGCCCCCTCTTCGAGGATCGGCTTGCCAAAGTTGCTGTGATAGATAATCTGATAGTCATGCGGATAGTCAGCATGGTTGGTTAAGACATCGTGCAGGCTGAAGCTGTTGCTGCCGGGTACATAGCGCAGCTCGGTCATGGTCTGCAGATCCGCTTTCTTAAACGTGCTCTCCTTCACCAGCCCGCGAACGCGAATTTCATACGGCGCGGTGTCCGCGACTTCCACTTCCACCTGCGAAGCCGGCGTGTTGCCGACCTTGCCGTGCAGGGTATAAATCTGCCCGTCTGCGGTTACCGGGTGGCCGGTCCATTCATAGCCGCAGCGCACCATCATTTCATTGAAGCCTTCCAGCCAGCCCAGCCCGTTGCGGCTTTCGAGGTTAATAAAGGCCGGGTTGACCACCTCTTTTACCGGTGAGTCCCAGCCCATCCGTGAACCAAAACCTTCGATTTTCAGTAGATTCATGCCGCGAGTCGGGCTCAGGGTAATCGTCAGGCCGTCTTTGCTGTGGATCACGAGGATTTTGCTGCCTTCCTGTTTCCCGCCGTGAAGGACTTTTTGCTCAATGCTGAAGTTATGATCTTTTATCTTCAGCTGGTCGCTGGTTATCTGCCAGTTTCCTTTATCCATACCGCTTTCAGCGCTTGTCAGCACCCATGTTTTCGCGACTACAGGCCCAGAAACAAGCATGGCAATTGCTGTTAAAGCTAATGTTTTTTTCATTTTTTAACCCTTTTGCTGAATCGATTGTGTTGCTGATGCAGGGAATTTAGTTGTAAGTGGATTATGAAAATGTGAAGTGTCTCACCTGGTGAGAAAACGGCCGTTTTTATATTTTTAAATGAGATTTAAATCGCTTTTTTTAAGTAATTATAAAAGTTGTTGCTAAAAAAATGTGAATCAAGATGATTTTAGCTTTAACGATTCAGCTATTACTGGCTACGGCTATGATGAAGCTTTTAGAAACGACAGGGCCGCCGGGCTTTAGTGGCCCAGGCGGCCCTGGTTGAAGCGGCTTTATCGTTTAAAAAAACGCAGCGGGGAGGTTATCAAGCGCCGTAGAACGCTTTGGTATAGAGCCCTTTGACATCCTGAACGGACGGATAGTTAGGATTCGTTAATGTGCAGGGATCGTCAACGGCATGGTGACTCATTCTGTCGAGGACGTTCACAAAGGTGATTTCATTGATTTCAACTTCGCCGCACTGGCTTAGCGTTTTCGGCACGCCCAGACGTTGATTCAGCGCGTTGATCGCTTCAATCAGGTTTTTGATGCCTAACGCCGCTTCCAGCTGACGATATTTTTTGGTGAACTTCGCATTATATTGAATGATATAAGGCAGCATAATCGCGTTTGCCAGACCGTGGGTTATACCAAACTCGCCGCCAATCTTATGCGCCATTGAATGAACTAACCCCAGCGAGGCGTTGGTGAAGGCGATTCCCGCCAGCGCAGAAGCATTGTGCATATGCATGCGGGCATTTAAATCATCAGGTGAGCGCCAGGCGATTTCCAGATACGTAAACACCAGCCGAATCGCTTCTACCGCATAGGGGTCAGTAAACGAGTTGGCCGCGGTGGAGACATAGGCTTCAATGGCGTGGGTCAGAACGTCCATTCCGGTATGAACGGTAACGTGCGGCGGCATTTTTGCCGGAATGGTGGGGTCGAGAATGGCGATATCCGGTACCAGATCGGCGGCAACAATCGGGTATTTGATATGATTTGCCGTGTCGGTGATCACCGAAAATGCGGTGATCTCAGAGGCGCTGCCGCTGGTGGAAGGGATCGCCACAAATCGGGCTTTATTGCGTAGCGCCGGCATGGAACCGACCGGGAGAATATCCTCGAACTTCAGCTGCGGATGCTCGTAGAAACACCACATTACTTTTGCGGCATCAAGCGCGGAGCCGCCGCCAATCGCCACTATCCAGTCCGGTTCAAAAGCCTGCATCGCTTTTGCGCCGCGCCAGACGGTTTTAATGGACGGATTGGGTTCGACATTATCGATAATAATGCACTCCATACCTGCTTTATTGAGTTCGCTGACGGCTTTATCCAGAAAGCCAAAACGCTTCATGGAACTTCCGCCAGTGACTAACGCGGCTTTTTTGCCGCTCAGGGTGGAAAGATGTTCTAAAGCATTTTCGCCATAAATAATACTGCGAGGAATTGAGAAGGCCTGGGTCATAGGAAACTCCATTTAATATTAAGGATTTTTTTAGTGTGCATTCGTCATTTACGATTCAGCGACACGTGCAGAGTAAAAAAATCGAATTAATGCTCCAGATATTGCCGAAGCAATATCTGGAGGGAGTTGACCGTCATACTTCGAGCGGCTGGTGCGTTGACTGCAACTTGAATTATTTGGGGTATTAGCGGCGTTTAAATCGTACCGTCCCAGGAGTCGACTTTTTCGCGTTTCGCTTCCTCTTCATCAAACCAGCGCGAGGTCACGCATTTTGATTCGGTGTAGAAACGGACGCCGTCTTTGCCCAGGCAGTGCAGGTCGCCGAAGAAGGACTGCTTATGGCCTGAGAACGGGAATACGCCGACCGGCACCGGAATACCGACGTTGATACCGACCATGCCGCCGTGGGTGCGTTTCTGGAATTCGCGGGCGTAGTAGCCGCTTTGGGTGAAAATAACCGAGCCGTTGGCAAACGGGTTATTGTTCATAAGTTGCAGACCTTCTTCGAAGGTTTTGACCCGCTTAAAGCACAGCACCGGCCCGAAAATTTCCTGCGTGCCGACGCTCATCTCTTCGGTTACGCGATCCAGGATGGTTGGCCCGACGTAGAAGCCATTTTCCTGGCCCGGCACCTGAATAGCGCGACCGTCGAGCACCAGCTTTGCCCCCTCCTCAATGCCTTTATTAATCCAGTTGATGACCGATTGCTTATGATCTTTAGAAATCACCGGACCCATATCGGTATCGCGCAGATAGCCGGGGCCGATTTTCAGCTGTTTGGCTTTCTCGGCGACGGCGGCAATCAGCTTATCAGCGATCTCTTCCTGCACCACGACAACCGGCAGCGCCATGCAGCGTTCGCCCGCGCAGCCAAACGCGGCGTTGATAATCCCCGCTGCGGTACGGTTAATTGGCGCATCGGCCAGCACCAGGGCATGGTTTTTCGCTTCGCACAGCGCCTGAACGCGCTTGCCGTGAGCGGCGGCTTTGGAGTAAACGTGCAGACCCACGGAGGTTGAGCCGACGAAGGAGACGCCGTTGACGTCCGGGTGGGTCAGCAAGATATCGGCTTCATTGCGTGAGCAGGTCACTACGTTAATCACCCCATCCGGCACTCCTGCTTCCTGATAGAGTTTGGTGATTTCCATACAGGTCATCGGCGTCATACTGGCCGCTTTAATCACCATGGTATTACCGGAGGCGACGCATAATGGCGCCATCCATCCCATCGGGATCATTGCCGGGAAGTTAAACGGCACAATACCGGCGAACACGCCAATTGGCTCACGATAAAGGTTGGTGTCGATCCCGGCAGAGGCGTCCATCAGGTTTTCACCGGCCATGAGAGTGGGAATCGAGCAGGCAAGCTCGGTACCTTCTTTCGCTTTTAATACATCGCCCTGGGCGTCGCCCCAGGCTTTACCGTTTTCTTTTGCCACCAGCTCGGTTAAGCGGTCCTGATGCTGGATTAATAATTCGCGAACGCGGAACATAATTTGCGAGCGTTTAATGGCCGGCGTATCTGACCACGCCGGAAAGGCTTTGCGCGCCGCGGCAACGGCATCCAGCACTTCTTGCTCGGTGCAGCAGGGGGCCTGAGCCATGACTTCCCCGGTACTTGGGTTATAGACGTCCATATAGCGTTCGGTCTGCGATACGCGCCATTGACCATCAACGAAATATTTCAGCCTTGGTACAGTAGTCATATTTTTCTCCATGATGATAGCTGTCGACTCTCTAAAATCTGGCTCCGGTCGGCGGCAAATAACCGACCGCCGGGTTAGCCCCTTTCGTGAAAAGTGAATTCCTGCTTCTTGCCGGACGATGGCCTCCGCTGGGCGATTCACCTGCGGCGGTGCGGATGATTTTGTCGACTTTCTGCTGAGGAAAGCCTGCAGACGCCAGGTTTTAATGAACAGAACTCACTGGCCAAAAATACGCGCACGCACCGTTTCGGTTCTTGTACTTTAATGAAATTTATTTTTCATTATTATAATGTATGAAATAACAAAACCGTTTTGAGAGGTGGATCAAAGATAAGCAAACTGCTGATGAAGTCAGCGCCCTAAAGGCAGGGTTATATTGTTTTATTTAATAAAGTTAACAGGTTGTGTTGATGGCATTGGCGTTGATGGCGAGGGGAGATTGCCAGCCGGATTGCAATGGAACGGCTTTCTTGTGAAATAAAAGTTAAATATAAGCGCGAAATCGAATGAAAATGAAAAATTAAAACCGATTTAAATGCAGGGAAAATTCGAATTGACCATTGTCCATGGCATTGCGCTCGAGGGAGTGGGTCGCCCGGATCGGGCAACAGCCGTAATCCGGGGGAGTCATACAGAATTAGCCTTCGCTTTCGGCCAGTTCGCGCAGGTACTGGAAGATAAGACGCGCGGACTTCGGCGGCTTGTTGCCTTCTTTCTCTTTTTTGGCGTTGCGGATCAGCGAACGCAGCTGCTGACGATCGGCATCTGGCCACAGGTTCAGCACTTCAGCCACGGCATCATCACCATTATCAATCAGACGATCGCGGATCTGCTCAAGCTTATGGAACAGCGCAACCTGCTGGTTGTGGCGGTTCTTCAGCTTGTCCAGCGCCTGACGAATCGGCTCGACGTCGCGGCTGCGCAGCATTTTACCAATCAGCTGCATCTGGCGGCGGCGGCCTTCTTTCTTGATACGCTGGGCGAGTTCAATCGCGTCGCGCAGGTCGGTATCCAGCGGGATTTTATCGAGCGCGTTTTTACCCAGCTCGACCATTTCCGCGCCAAGACGCTTCAGTTCTTCGGCGTCACGCTTAATTTCACTTTTACTGACCCAGATAATTTCATCGTCTTCATCTTCGACGTCATCACCAGGGACGTCGTCGAGCCAGTCTTCGGGCTGCTTTGTCATCTCAGGCTCCTTAAAAAAGAGACTAATGTTACCAGTTAAGGCGCGCACTGAAAAACGGTTCTCTGTTAGACTTCAGTTAACTCCTTCTTACATTATGGCATTAGCGATGAAAGTCATCTCTCAAGTTGCACAACAGCGTAAGACGCTGGAAGAGGCCGTGACCACGGCGCTGGAACTGGCGGCAGGCAAATCCGACGGCGCGGAAGTCTCCGTCAGTAAAACTACCGGTATCGGCGTGAGCACCCGCTACGGCGAAGTGGAGAACGTAGAATTCAACAGCGATGGTGCTCTCGGCATCACCGTTTATCACCAGAATCGCAAAGGCAGCGCGTCTTCGACCGATCTCAGCCCGCAGGCTATTGCCCGCACGGTGCAGGCGGCGCTGGATATCGCCCGCTATACCTCGCCGGACCCGTGCGCGGGCGTGGCGGATAAAGAACTGCTGGCTTTTGAAGCCCCGGATCTTGACCTGTTCCATCCGGCGGAAGTTTCCCCGGATGAAGCCATTGAGCTGGCCTCCCGCGCTGAACAGGCGGCGCTAAAAGCCGATAAACGCATCAGCAATACCGAAGGCGGCAGCTTTAACAGCCACTACGGCATTAAAGTGTTCGGCAACAGCCACGGCATGCTGCAGAGCTACTGCTCTACCCGCCACTCGCTCTCCAGCTGCGTGATTGCCGAAGAGAATGGCGATATGGAGCGCGATTACGCTTACACCATCGGACGGGCGATAGACGACCTGCAATCGCCGGAGTGGGTTGGCGAAGAGTGCGCCCGCCGCACCCTGTCGCGCCTGGCCCCGCGTAAGCTATCGACGATGAAAGCGCCGGTGATTTTTGCCAACGAAGTCGCTACCGGTCTGTTTGGCCATCTGGTCGGGGCGATCGCCGGCGGTTCGGTTTACCGTAAATCCACCTTCCTGCTTGATGCGCTGGGTAGCCAGATCCTGCCGGACTGGCTGACCATTGAAGAGCATCCGCACCTGCTGAAAGGTCTGGCTTCGACGCCGTTTGATAGTGAAGGCGTCCGTACGGAACGCCGGGATATCATTAAAGACGGCGTACTGACCCAGTGGCTGTTGACCAACTACTCGGCGCGCAAGCTGGGATTGAAGAGCACTGGCCACGCGGGCGGTATTCATAACTGGCGTATTAACGGCCGCGGCCTGAGTTTTGCAAAGTTGCTTAAAGAGATGGGGACCGGTCTTGTCGTCACGGAACTGATGGGGCAGGGTGTAAGCGGCGTCACCGGCGACTACTCACGCGGCGCATCCGGCTTCTGGGTAGAAAACGGCGAAATTCAGTATCCGGTCAGTGAGATAACCATTGCAGGAAATCTGAAAGATATGTGGCGTAATATCGTGACCATCGGCGACGATATCGAAACGCGCAGCAACATTCAGTGCGGTTCCGTACTGCTGCCGGAGATGAAGATCGCCGGGCAATAACACTTGTGTGCTTAATAATAAAAAAGGAAGTGAGCAATGCGTAAAAAACTGTTAGCGATGCTGGCCGTATCGGCTTTTGCGCTTGGTTCGGCATCGGCTTTCGCCGATCTGGGCGAAGACATGGATACCCTTGCTGAGAACCTGCAAGTGGTGCAGAAAACTTCAGATGCCGGCGAGCTGAAAGCGGCGCTGAATAAGATGCGCACAGCGGCGGCTGACGCTCAGAAAGAGACGCCGCCGAAGCTGGAAGGTAAAGCGGCGGACAGCGCGGAAATGAAAGACTATCGTCACGGTTTCGATGTGCTGATCGGCCAGATTGACGGCGCGCTGAAGCTGGCTGATGAAGGCAAAGTCAAAGAAGCCCAGGCCGCAGCGGAAGAGTTTAAAACCACCCGCAATACATACCATAAGAAGTACCGTTAATTTCTCTTTGTGGGGAGGCGTCAGCCGATGCCTCCCACATTCTGTTAATTCAAAACTCCATCACCGTCACATTTTTCGCTTTTCCTGCATGCCGGTTTTCGCCACCATGACACCGATGATCTTGTGATGTTCATCACGAGAATTGGTTGGGGCGAATACATCCACAATAACTATGTGAAATAGATCACGCCTGCCTTCTTCCTTTCCACTTCGAAGTGGAAAACAACTCGCTACAAACTCTTTGCCCCCGGCATTAGTGTTATCCCCAGAGACATCAACGGGGTAATTCAAGTGAATAACGGAGCGGTAACACACGTCCCAGAGGAGCAGGCCACGCTAACCGAACAGCTGGCCGACAAGATGCTGCAGCAGGTTTTCGCACTATTAAGCCGCCGCAACATCGTCCCCAACGACGTTCAGGAGCAAATGCTGACTTCCCACGTTCGGGCGATGGCCCATCGGTCAATCAGCGGCGAGCCGCTGCCGGAAGTGGATGCCAGCCTGTTCGAAGAGATCTCAGAAGATTCAATGATGCTGGCCCGCGAAGTGGTCGCGCAGTTCGGCAATCTGCCAGATGAAGAAGCCTGGCTGCTGTCCGTCCACTTCGAAGTCGCGAAAGATAACCTGTAAGGAGCACACAAATGGAACAAATCACCGTTGTTATTGGCGATCGCCTGGGTAAAGGACAAAAAGTTGCCGCAGGTGCGGAAAAAGCCGGCGCTCGCGCCGTGGTCGTGCCGGGCGTTGCCGCGGATATGAAGCTGGGCGACATGATGAAGGCGGAAAACGCCACCTTCGGTATCTCTTTCTGCGGCAGCGGCGGCGCAGGGGCTATCACCGCGCAGAATAAGCACGGCTACAAGGCGAAATATGGCATGCGTTCCGTTGATGAAGGCGTCACCGCGATCAACGAAGGCTACAACGTACTGGGCTTCGGCTTTATGGATAAAGAAGAGCTGGGTGAACGCCTGGTTGAGGCCTGGAAGAAGAAGTACGGCGCGTGAGCATGAAAGAGCAATTCACCACCACGGTGAGCGTAACCGGCAAAGGCGAGAGCAAAACGCGCGCTTTTGCCGATGCCCTGAACCATGTCCAGGCGGCGGTGATGAAAACGTCGCCGCACATCTTACTGCGTATTGAACCACAGGACGTGGAGGTTGTTCATGCGCGTGAAGCGGTACGGAAAGAGGCCTTTTTATTCTTCTTTTTGCGCCGTGAGCGACGAACCTACAGCGTGGAGCTGAAGGTCACCGTCACCGTGACCGCCATTAATCTCGATAAAGTGGATTTCGTCACGCAAACCTGATTTTCACCAAAGGGTCAGACTATGTTCCTGATAATTTTAATAAAATCGCTCATCATCGGCGGCCTGGTTGGCGTCGGCGTAGGCGCCGGAGCGGCACGCATGTTTCATGCGCCCACCACGCAGGGGATGGGGGCGTTTCGTACCTTGGGCGAGCTGAATTCATGTGAAGGCGATCCGGCTTCCCACTTCTCATTTGGCCTGGGCTTCTTCTTCAACGCCTGGGCCTCTTCCGTCGCGGCAGGCTCCTTCACTCAGGACGTTGACCACCGCATTATCCCCAACTGGGGGGCGGCAGCGCTGATGATTAAAAACCGCAACGTCGGCGAGACGCTGCACGATCCGAAAAAGATGGCCATCGCCTGCGGCATTATCGGCATGATCGTGGTCGCTTTCCTCAACCTCACCGCCTCTTCTGTACCGGAAGCGCTGCAGGTGACGGCGGTAAAAGTGCTGGTTCCGGCGGCAAACCTGCTGGTGAATACGGTGATGCCGGTCATCTTCTGGCTGGCGGCGATTGATGCCGGTAAAAAATCGGGCTTCTGGGCGACGATTTTCGGCGGCGCGGCGCAGCTGATTATGGGCAACGCCGTTCCGGGCCTGGTGCTGGGCATCCTGATCGGGAAAGGCGTTGAAGAGAGCGGCTGGCACCGCGTCACCAAGGTGATGATGGTGGCGATCGTCGCGCTGTTCGTTCTGAGCGGCTTCTTCCGCGGTTTCGACATGAAGATGATTGAATCCTTCCATCTGACCGTGCCGAACTGGCTGGAACTGATCCACAACTCGCTCAGCGGTAAATAACAGGAGCCTCTCATGGAACAAAATAAAGGTTTTTGGTATGCCGACTGGTCGTTCCCGATCTTTGTTGGCCTGCTCTCCGCCGGCGTCTTTGCCGGGACGCATATGTACTACCTCTACGGCATCGGCGCGTTTAACGAAGTCGCCTTCGTGGCGATGCTGAAAGCGGGAATTGATACCGGAGCCTACGGCGCGGTAGCGGCGTTCGGCGCCAGCTTCCTGTTCGCGCGTATTATCGAAGGCTCGCTGGTGGGGATTCTGGATATCGGCGGGGCGATTCAGACCGGCGTCGGCTTAGGCGTTCCGGCGCTGCTGCTCGGCGCGGGCTTTGTTTTCCCGGTCGCCAACTTTGCCGCCTCGCTGGTCACCGGCCTGGTGCTGGGCCTCGCGATTGGCTACATCATCATCCTGGCGCGTAAATTCACCATCAACCAGAGCGATTCCACCTACGGTGCGGACGTCATGATGGGGGCCGGTAACGCCTCAGGCCGTTTCCTCGGACCGTTGATTATCCTCAGCGCCATGACCGCTTCTATTCCTATCGGCATCGGTTCCCTGGCGGGCGCGCTGCTGTTCTACATCTGGCAGAAGCCTATCACCGGCGGCGCGATCCTTGGCGCCATGCTTCTTGGGTCAATCTTCCCGGTGGCGATTAGTTAAGTCCTGCGGGCGCCTCGGCGCCCGCGTTAACAGGAGAGAGAGACATGTTTGATTTACTCCTGCGCCGTGCGCGCCTCGTCGACGATACCCTGACCGATATCGCCATCCGGGACGGTAAAATCGCGGCGCTTGGCGAGATTAGCGCGCCTGCGCGCAAAACCCTTGAGCTGGACGGTCGCTATTACGTCAGCGCAGGCTGGATTGACTCTCACGTTCACTGCTATCCGAACTCGCCGATTTACCATGATGAGCCGGACAGCGTGGGGGTTGCTACCGGCGTGACCACCGTGATTGACGCGGGCAGCACCGGCGCGGACGACGTGGATGATTTCTACCAGCTGACCCGCAAAGCCGCGACCGAAGTTTACGCCCTGCTTAACATCTCCCGCGTCGGGCTGATTGCCCAGAATGAACTGGCCAATATGGCGAATATCGACGCAGAGGCGGTGAAGCAGGTGGTCAATCGCTACCCGAACTTTATCGTCGGCCTGAAGGCGCGGATGAGCAGCAGCGTGGTGGGGGAAAACGGCATTACGCCGCTGGCGCGCGCAAAGGCGATTCAGCAGGAAAACGGCGGCCTGCCGCTGATGGTGCATATCGGCAACAATCCGCCCGACCTGGATGAGATCGCCGACCTGCTGACCTCCGGCGACATCATTACCCACTGCTACAACGGTAAACCCAATCGTATCCTGACGCCGTCCGGCGAGCTGAAAAGCTCGATTTCCCGCGCGCTACAGCGCGGCGTGCGCCTTGATATCGGCCACGGCACCGCCAGCTTCAGCTTCGAGGTGGCGCGGCGGGCGATTGCTATGGGCATTCTGCCGCACACCATCAGCTCCGATATTTACTGCCGCAACCGTATCGACGGCCCGGTGCGATCGCTGGCGCTGGTGATGTCGAAATTCCTCGCCATTGGCATGTCGCTGCCGCAGGTCATTGACTGCGTGACCGCCAACGCCGCTGAAGGCCTGCGTCTTAGCCACAAAGGGCGGCTGGAAGTGGGTTACGACGCCGACCTGACGCTGTTTACCCTCGCGCAGACGCCAACGGTGCTGGTGGATGCGGAAAAAGAGAGCCTTCAGACCGACAAGATTCTGCTGCCGCTTGCCGCCGTTCGCGCGGGCAAGGGCTATCTGACCGAACAAGGGAGCGCGGAAAATGCCTTCGATTTTTGAGAAATATGATTTAAAACAGGTGATTAATACCTCCGGTCGTATGACCATTCTCGGCGTCTCCACGCCGCGGCCGGAAGTGGTGGATGCCGCGATGGCGGGGATGAACCAGTACTTCGAGATGAAAGATCTGGTCAATAAAACCGGCGCGTATATTGCGAAGCTGCTGGACGTGGAAGGGGCGACCGTCGTCTCCTGCGCCTCGGCGGGCATCGCCCAGTCGGTGGCGGCGGTGCTGGTAAAAGACAGCGACTGGCTGCTGGAAAACCTGCACGTGACGCCGATTGAAAACAACGAAATCGTGCTGCCTAAGGGTCATAACGTCAATTTTGGCGCGCCGGTGGGCACCATGGTGGCGCTGGGCGGCGGCAGGCTGGTGGAAGCGGGCTACGCCAATGAATGTTCCGCCGGGCAGCTGGCGGCGGCCATTACCCCGCGCACCGCGGCCATTCTGTATATCAAATCCCACCACTGCGTGCAGAAAAGCATGCTCAACGTGGCGCAGGCGGCAGCGGTGGCGCAGAGCCATAATCTGCCGCTGATTGTCGACGCGGCGGCGGAGGAAGACCTCCAGGCCTACTATCGCGCCGGCGCGGATCTGGTGATTTATAGCGGCGCGAAGGCGATCGAAGGGCCGACCAGTGGGCTGGTGATTGGCAAAACCCAATACGTTGAGTGGGTTAAACGCCAGTCGAACGGCATTGGCCGGGCGATGAAGGTGGGCAAAGAGGGGATCCTCGGCCTGACCTGCGCGATTGAGCACTATCTGACGGCGCGCAAAGAGAGCGGTGAAGAGATGGTGGCGAAGATGACGCCGTTTATTCAGCAGCTCAATACGCTCGATGGCGTCACCGCGCGCGTGGTCTGGGACAGCGCCGGCCGCGATATCGCGCGGGCGGAGATCAAGTTTGATGAAGCGGTGACCGGCGTCGATACCGGCGATCTGGTCAATGCGCTGAAGCAGGGCGAATACGCCATCTACTTCCGTGGCTATAAAGCAAATGAAGGCATTATTGAAGCCGATGTCCGCAGCGTGAACGCGCAGCAGCTGGAGATTGTCTCCCGTCGCATCGCAGAAGTTTTGAACAAGGAGAAAAACGCATGAAACTGACCCCTAATTTTTATCGTGACCGCGTCTGCCTGAACGTGCTGGCGGGGAGCAAAGAGAACGCCAGCGAGATTTATGAGGCGGCGGAAGGTCATGTACTGGTGGGCGTGCTCTCCAAAAATTACCCGGACGTCGCCAGCGCGGTTGCCGATATGCGTGAATACGCGCAGCGGATTGATAACGCGCTCTCCGTGGGACTGGGCGCGGGCGACCCGAACCAGTCGGCGATGGTCAGCGTAATTTCGCGTCAGGTGCAGCCGCAGCACGTCAACCAGGTATTTACCGGCGTGGCGACCAGCCGCGCGCTGCTGGGGCAGAACGAAACCGTGGTTAACGGCCTGGTGTCGCCAACCGGTACGCCGGGAATGGTGAAGATCTCCACCGGCCCGCTCAGCAGCGGCGCGCCGGACGGCATCGTACCGCTGGAAACGGCGATTGCGCTGCTGAAAGATATGGGCGGCAGTTCGATTAAATATTTCCCGATGGGCGGGCTGAAGCATCGCGACGAGTTTATTGCGGTGGCCGAGGCCTGCGCCCATCATGATTTCTGGCTGGAGCCCACCGGCGGGATCGATCTGGAAAACTACGGCGAGATCCTGCAGATCGCGCTGGACGCAGGGGTGAGTAAAATTATCCCGCATATCTACAGTTCGATTATTGATAAAGCCAGCGGTCACACCCGCCCGGCGGACGTGCGTCAGCTGCTTTCGATCACCAAACAGTTAGTAAAATAGCGCCGATTGTCCCTCACCCCGGCCCTCTCCCCAACGGGGAGAGGGTTAGGGCGAAGGGAAACCGCCACCGAACCATCAAGGAGTCACCATGCCAACCGCTCGTCACCTGCTTGTTGCTTCACTCTCTCTGCTCGCCGCCGGCGCCGCTGCGCAAACCCAGTACGCCTGGGTCGGCACCTACAACCCCAATGGCGAAGGGCTGTATCGCTTTACCGTTGATAGCCAGACCGGGGCGCTGCGCGATAAAACGCTGGTCGGGACGCTGCCTGACCTGGCCCAGCTTACCGTCTCGGCGGATGGCAAAACCCTGTACGGCGCCAGCGAAGTGGAAAAGGGAGTGGTGCAGGCGTGGCGCATCGGCAGCAACGGTGAACTGAGCGAGCTGAATCAGGTCGCTTCCGGCGGCGCCGGGCCGGTTTATCTCTCCCTGACCCCCGATGGACGTCATCTGCTGGTGGCAAACTACGTCAGCGGCAGTATCGCCGTGCTGCCGGTGAAAGAAGATGGTAACCTGGGCGAGGCGGTGGATGTGCGTCAGGATCAAGGACCTGCAGGCGCGGAACGCCCGGCGGCAGCCGTCGAAGGTAGTTTTGCCATTAGCGATCATAACGGCCCCCACGCCCATATGATCGCCGCCGATCCCAGCGGTAAATTCGTTTACTCCACCGATCTCGGCCTGGACCGGATCTATCAGTACCGGCTGGATAGCGCCACAGGGAAGCTGACGCCGAACGATCCGCCGTTTATCGCGGCCTCATCTCCCGGCGCCGGACCGCGCCACTTTGTGTTTACGCCGCAGGGCGACGGACTATGGTTGATTAACGAAGAGGCGTCGACGCTCACCTTTTATCATCTCGATAAGCAAAGCGGCCTGCTGCGCGAGGGGAAAACGGTCTCGGCTTTGCCTGCAGAGTATAAGGGCACCAGCTTTGCCGCCGGCCTGGTCCTGAGCCGCGACGGCAAGCAGCTGTACGTCGCCAACCGACTGCATAACAGTATCGCCCACTTTACGGTGCTGGCTGACGGCAGCCTGAGCCACCAGGACGATATCTGGACCCGCGGCGACTATCCGCGCACGCTGACGCTGGACAGTCAGGGGCAGTGGCTGTACGTCATGAACCAGCGTAGCGACAACATCACCCGCTTTCGCGTCGCGCCGAAGGATGGCAGGCTGACGTTATCTCCGGACTACACCCCGGTTGGCAGCCCGTCGCAGATGGTGATATCCGCTCAACCCTGAGCCGTAAGAAAAAGGAACTGACATGCGATTTCCCCATCAACGTTTAGCGCAGCTGTTTACTCTGTTGCAAAACGAAACGCTGCCGCAGGAGGAGCTGGCGCAGCGGCTGTCGGTTTCTACTCGCACGGTACGCGCGGACATCACCGCGCTGAACGCGCTGCTGCTGCACTACGGCGCGCAGTTTATCCTCACCCGCGGCAGCGGCTATCAGCTGGTGATTCACGATCCGACTCGCTATCAGACGCTGGAAGAGAGCGCGCCGAAAGCGCAGCATATCCCGCGAACCGCGGCGGATCGCATCCACTTTTTGCTGGTGCGCTTTTTAACTTCCGCGTTTTCTATCAAGCTGGAGGATCTGGCCGATACGTGGTTCGTCAGCCGCGCCACCTTACAGGGCGATATGGTTGACGTACGCGAGCGTTTTCAGCGTTATCAGCTCACCCTCGAGACCCGGCCGCGCCACGGCATGAAGCTGTTCGGCAGCGAGGTCTCCATTCGCGCCTGCCTGACCGATCTGCTGTGGGAGCTGAGCCAGCAGGGGCCGCTGAACCCGCTTATTGGCGAAGAGGCGTTTGACGCCAGCGTACCGACGCTGCTGGCCGGCGTGCTGCAGGAGACGTTAACCCGCCATCACGTGCGGCTGACGGACGCGGGGGAGCGCTTTATCTGCCTGTACGTCGCGGTTGCCGTGCGCCGCGTGAGCGAAGGGTATCCGCTGGCGGATTTTAGCGCCGAAGATGTGGCGCAAAACGTACGCGACGCCGCACGCGAGCTGGCAAACACGATGCAGCAGCTGGCGGGCAAACTGCTTGCTCCGGCGGAAGAGGAGTGGCTGTGTGTCCACCTTGCCGCCCGCCAGGTGCAGGACGTCGATCCGGGCACCATCAGCGCCGACGACGACGAAGCGCTG
Source organism: Klebsiella sp. GW_Kp182 (assembly GCF_040062275.1). Taxonomy (NCBI): domain Bacteria; kingdom Pseudomonadati; phylum Pseudomonadota; class Gammaproteobacteria; order Enterobacterales; family Enterobacteriaceae; genus Klebsiella; species Klebsiella sp. GW_Kp182. The sequence goes on from NZ_JBEAFQ010000010.1 coordinate 15,519, forward strand.
GTGAACTACATCCTGCGCTATATCAATCAGCAATATAACTACAATCTGCTGGACGATGCCCAGCTGCGTGCGGATTTACTGACCCATATTAAGACCATGATCACCCGCGTGCGCTACCAGATAATGATCCCCAACCCGCTTCTGGAAAATATCAAACAGCACTACCCCATGGCGTGGGACATGACCCTGGCGGCGGTATCGAGCTGGGGGAAATATACTCCCTACGCCATCAGCGAAAACGAGATCGGCTTTCTGGTGCTGCATATCGGCGTCGGGCTGGAGCGCCATTACAATATCGGCTATCAGCGTCAGCCGCAGGTGCTGCTGGTCTGCGATACCAGCAACGCGATGGTGCGGATGATTGAAGCCATCCTGCAGCGTAAGTATCCGCAGCTGGAAATTGCCGCCACCCTTTCGCAACGCGAATATGAACAGCGGGAAGAGATCGCGGAAGATTTTGTCATTTCCACCGTGCGTATCAGCGAGAAAGAGAAGCCGGTGGTCACCATTGCGCCGTTTCCTACCGACTACCAGCTCGACCAAATCGGCAAGCTGGTGCTGGTGGACCGCACGCGTCCCTGGATGCTGAATAAGTATTTTGATGAGGCCCACTTCCAGGTGATAGATACCCCGATGGATCAGCAGGCGCTGTTTGCCACGCTGTGCCAGCAGCTGCAGCAGGAGGGGTTTGTCGGAGCGGAGTTTCATGGGTCGGTGGTGGAGCGTGAGGCTATCGTCAGCACCATGCTCGGCGACGGGATCGCGCTGCCTCACGCCCTCGGCCTGCTGGCGAAAAAGACCGTGGTCTATACGGTTATCGCCCCGCACGGTATCGCCTGGGGCGACGAAACCGCGCATATCATCTTCCTGCTCGCCATCAGCAAAAGCGAGTATGAAGAGGCGATGGCGATCTACGATATTTTCGTCACCTTCCTGCGCGAACGCGCTATGACCCGCCTTGCCGCCACCCGCAGTTTTGCTGAGTTTAAAGCGGTGGCCATGGAGTGCGTCAGCCGGTTTTGAGATGCGCAGCCAGAGTTCGAGCCGCGCGTGCTTCGGGATATCGACGGGTATATCAGGTTCGGGATGAGGTGGTGAGGGTTTATGTTATTGCTGTGGGAAAACGAGAGAAATTAGCCGTCTATCGGAACGTCCATAAACGGCTGTAGCGGGAGGCTATCTCAGGTGATGTACAACCTGGTTGCTGCTGCCGCGCCAGATCAGCGCCGGGTCTTTTAAGTCCTGCACAAATTTGCCATCAACCAGCACGTTGATGAGATCCACCACCTGCATCTGCGCGGCGTTAAGTTCGTCCAGCTTGTAGCCGGTCCACACCCAGATATCTTTGCCGGGGCACTCGGCGCGAACGCGCTGCACCAGCTTAAGGATCTCCGGGACGTTCTGCGGGTGCAGCGGGTCGCCGCCGGAAAGCGAGATCCCCTGGCGCTTAACGCGGGTATCGTTGAGGTCAGCAATAATGCGGTCGGCCATCTCGGCGGTGAACGGCATGCCGGAGTTTAGCCGCCAGGTGCTCTTGTTATAGCAGCCGGGGCACTCGTGAACGCAGCCGGAAACGAACAGGGTGCAGCGAGTGCCCGGACCGTTAACGATATCTACCGGGTAATACTGATGGTAATTCATTTTTCGCTTCTCAATTAACGCCATAGCCGCGTTGGCTGCGCTCGCTCACCCCAGTCACGTACTTAATGTACGCTCCCGGGGATTCCCTCGTTTGCCGCCTTGCTCTGACGCGAATTGCTTTGCGAAAACGGAGGGGCTTTGCATTTGTAAAGGGAACGACTCCCGGCGTTGCTGCGCTCGGCCGGGCTACGAAGAGCCGCATACGCGGTTGTAGCCCGGATAAGGCGCTTTGCGCCGCGATCCGGGAACGGCTCGAGTGGCCGGCCGGTCCCCTCTCCCCGTTGCTGAGAGGGGGAGGGGCTAAACCACCTGGAATTAACCGATCTGCCCGTTGCCCAGGTGCTTAACCCGGCGCTTCACTTCTTCCTGCTTGCCGGCGTTGAACGGACGGGCGTCCGGGCTCCCGAGATAGCCGCACACGCGGCGGGTTACCGACACGCGGGAGGCATCGTGGTTGCCGCATTTCGGGCAGGTGAAGCCTTTGCTGGTGCATTCGAACTCACCGGTAAAGCCGCACTCGTAGCATTCGTCGATCGGCGTATTGGTTCCGTAATAGGGCACGTGCTGATAGCTGTAATCCCACACGTCTTCCAGCGCTCTCAGGTTGTGCTGAATATTCGGGTACTCGCCGTAGCAAATAAAGCCCCCGTTAGCCAGCGGCGGATAAGGCGCTTCAAAATCGATTTTATCGTACGGGTTTACCTTCTTCTCTACGTCAAGGTGGAAGCTGTTGGTGTAATACCCTTTATCGGTTACGCCTTCGATCACGCCGAACTCAGCGGTATCCAGACGGCAGAAGCGGTCGCAGAGGTTTTCGCTCGGCGTGCTGTACAGGCTAAAGCCGTAGCCCGTCTCGTCTTTCCACTGGTCTACCGCTTCGCGCAGGCGCTGAACGATGGCGACGCCTTTCTCACGCAGCGCTGCGCTATCGTACATATGCTTGTTGCCGAACAGCGCGTTGATGGTTTCATGAATGCCGATATAGCCCAGCGAAATCGACGCGCGGCCGTTTTTGAAAATCTCAGAGACGTCGTCGTCCGCTTTCAGACGCACGCCGCAGGCGCCTTCCATATACAGAATCGGCGCCACGCGAGCCTTCACCCCTTCCAGACGGGCGATGCGGGTCATCAGCGCTTTACGCGCCAGCTGCAGGCGTTCGTCGAGAAGTTTCCAGAACTCAGTCTCGTCGCCACGGGCTTCCAGCGCGATGCGCGGCAGGTTGAGGCTGATAACGCCGAGGTTGTTGCGGCCATCGTGCACCTGTTCGCCGTCCTCGTTTTCCCACACGCCGAGGAAGCTGCGGCAGCCCATCGGGGTTTTGAACGAGCCGGTCACCTTCACGACCTGATCGTAGTTGAGGATATCCGGATACATGCGCTTGCTCGCGCACTCCAGCGCCAGCTGCTTAATATCGTAGTTCGCATCGCCAAACTTGTGGTTCAGACCGTCGCGAATGGCGAAGACCAGCTTCGGGAATACCGCCGTTTTACGGTTTTTACCGAGTCCCGCAATGCGGTTGCGCAGAATGGACTGCTGAATCAGACGCGATTCCCAACTGGTGCCGAGGCCGAAACCGAAGGTCACAAACGGCGTTTGACCGTTGGCGGTATGCAGGGTGTTCACTTCATATTCCAGCGACTGGAAGGCGTCGTAGCACTCTTTCTCGGTGCGAGAACGGGCGTAGCCTTCGGCGTCGGGAATGTGCCACTCTTCGGCAATTTTACGGTGCTTATTGAAGCTTTCGGTAACAAACGGCGCCAGTACTTCATCGATGCGGTTGATGGTCGTACCGCCATAAATATGGCTGGCGACCTGAGCGATAATCTGCGCCGTCACCGCGGTAGCGGTAGAGATAGACTTCGGCGGCTCAATCTCGGCGTTGCCCATTTTAAAACCCTGGGTCAGCATGCCTTTAAGATCGATCAGCATACAGTTGAACATCGGGAAGAATGGGGAGTAGTCGAGATCGTGATAGTGGATCACGCCGCGCTCGTGGGCCATGACCACGTCATGCGGCAGCAGGTGCTGGCGCGCGTAGTGCTTGGCGACGATGCCCGCCAGCAGATCGCGCTGGGTAGGGATGACTTTACTGTCTTTGTTGGCGTTCTCGTTGAGTAACGCCGAGTTGGTCTGCTCAACCAGGCCGCGAATTTCCTGGTTCAGACGACCGCGCTTTTCACGTTGGCTATCGCGGTCGTGGCGATATTCAATGTAGGCGCGCGCCAGCTGCTTGTACGGACCGGACATCAGCTGGTTCTCAACGGCGGTCTGGATCTCGCTGATATCCACCTGGGCGCGACCCTGCATTTGCTGGCTAACGACTTCTGCGACGGTGGCGCAATAGTCTGCGTCATCGACTCCCGCTGCTTTAGCTGCACGTAGAATTGCTTCATTAATGCGCTCTGACTTGAACGGCACTTTACAGCCATCGCGTTTCATCACATGCGGTGTCATGATCACTCCATAATTTTTTACAGAACAGGTTATCCACAGAGGCGGAAGGTCAACCGAAGTCCCGGGGCGCTGTAGCTGCCGCCGTTTCCCTCCGATCCCGGCCCTTTTTATCCACATCCCATCACCGCCTGAGTACGATGGGTGTGGTGACATAATAGACTATTAATACAATATGTGGGGCCGGGACGCATTTTAAGTTCTATATGTAGTGCTTTGCATCAAAGATGTTTGCAATTTTATTGATGCAGAACAAAGTAAAAAGAGGAGAGCAGGAATGATGGGCGCTTGCGCTTAATGTAAATTTATCCGCTTATAAAATAAGCAAAAATGGGGCCTGAACGCAGGAAATTCAGGCCCGAAAGGGATAACGTCAGGCGAGCAGCGCGTCGTTAAGCAGGTCAACCAGCAGCAGCAGGGCGTAACGCGCGGCCTGCGCATTCTCAGGCAGGGGCAGCAGCGCGGAGGCCATATTGCTCAACGCGTGGTTGACGGGGGTGAGGGCGAAAATTGTCGCTTCCTGTACCCGGGCCAGCAGGGTCGCGCCCTGCAAAATCGCGTCGGCCTCGCCGGTTGCCAGCACCAGCAGGAGATGATCGTCGCTGAGGGTACTGGCGATCATCCGCATCAGGGCGCTGTCCTGGCAGAGATTCATCACGATCCCGATGGAGAGCAGCTGGTGCTGAAGCAGCGTCGCCAGCGCGATGTCCTGTGCGCCGAGGGCGAAACAGTGTACGGCGCGGGCATTTTGCAGGCGCGTGCGCAGCTTTTGCAGCGTTGATTCGGGCGTGCTCACCAGCTGCTGCTCAAGATGTGTGCTAATCAGGCTTAATTTGTCGCGCCACGCGACGGGCAGCGCGGCGCTCTCCTCGTTAAGCCAGCTGGTACGACGTTCGCAAGCCTGCGCCAGCTGCTTTCGCAAATCACGAATATCCTCGCAGCCGACGGAGCGGGCAAAGCGGGTAATTGTGGCTGCGCTCACGCCAGCGCGCACCGCCAGTTCATCAATCGAAGCGCTGGCGGTAAAACTTAAATTCTGCAGAATAAATGCCGCGACTCTTGATTCCTGAGCGCTAAAGCGACTCATGCCTTCCTGTAACTGTCCTACGATATCCATGCTTTCAGCCTCTTTCTCCGCCACCGCCTGATTGAAAATATTTTTCAAGTAATGAGGGCTTTTTATACCACGCAATCACGCACAATGCCTGAGATTATTGCCGCTTTCTCTTTTATGCCGGAGTAAAGAGGTGAAAAATAACGCTCCGATCACGTACGTGAAAAAAATTTTCATATAGCCTTCACCCATACCGGCACCTCGTCTTATAGTCGATGGTGTCTGTTTAGCGCTCGCTTACGCCAAATCCATTGGGAGGAATTATGCCACGTATCGTCCTGTGCTGCGCCGCCGGAATGTCCACCAGCATGCTGGTTAACAAAATGAAGGCCGAGGCGCAGCAGCGCGCGCTGGGGCTGGAGATTTACGCCGTACCCGTCGCCGAGTTTGAGCGCGAGTTGCCCAATGCCGACGTGATCTTACTGGGGCCACAGGTGAAGTACGAAGCCCCACGATTAACGGAGCTTGCTGCCCCGCACGGGAAAGCCGTGGCGGTGATCGACATGGCGGATTACGGCATGATGCGCGGGGCCGCCGTCCTCGATAAAGCGCTCGCTCTGCTGAACTCCTAACCCTTTCCCATCAACGCGTTCATTTCGCAACGCCGCTGCGGCCTTGCGCGGGGATCTGTACGCCAAAAATGAGGCCACTATGCAAACATTGAAAATTGCCGTCATCGGCGGCGGCAGCAGCTATACGCCGGAACTTATCGAAGGCATTATCCTTCGCCATCAGCAGATTCCGGTCACGGAACTGGCGCTGGTGGATGTCGAAGCCGGGCGCGAGAAAGTGGCGATTATCGCCGCGCTGACCCAGCGTATGCTAAAGCGCCATGGCCTTGAACAGGTGAAGGTCAGCGTGCATTTCGGCCTCGATGAGGCCATTCGCGGCGCTCAATTCGTGCTGACCCAGCTGCGGGTTGGGCAGCTGGCGGCGCGGGCGGCGGATGAGCGGTTGGGGCTGAAGTACCATCTGCTGGGTCAGGAAACCACCGGCGTCGGCGGCTTTGCCAAAGCGCTGCGCACGATTCCGGTGATTTTACAGGTTGCTCGCAAGGTGGAAGCGCTGGCGCCCGACGCCTTTATCCTTAATTTTACCAATCCGGCAGGGATCGTGACGGAGGCGGTGAGCCGCTACAGCAGCGCGAAAATCATCGGCCTGTGCAACGTGCCCATCAATATGCAGCACATGATTGCCGGAATGCTGGACGCAAAAGAAGAGGAGGTCCGGCTGAGCTTCGCCGGGCTGAATCATATGGTCTGGGTACACAAGGTGATGCAGGGGCGGGAAGAGGTGACCAGTAAGGTCATCGACATGCTGTGTGACGGTCAATCGCTCTCGATGAACAATATTCAATCGCTGCCGTGGCCGGCGGAGTTTCTGCGGGCCCTGAAGGCCATCCCCTGTCCCTATCATCGCTATTTCTGGCTGACGCCGGCGATGCTGGCGGAAGAGATTGAGGCGGCCAAAACCAAAGGCACCCGCGCGGAACAGGTGATGAAGGTGGAACAGGAGCTGTTTGATATCTATGCCCGGCCCGAGCTGGATGAAAAGCCCGAACAGCTGAGCTTCCGCGGCGGGGCGTACTACTCCGAAGTGGCGGTGGAGCTGATTAACGCCATCTACAACAATCTTGGCAAAGAGATGGTCGTCAACACCCGCAACAACGGCGCGATTCACGGCTTCGATGATGATGCGGTGGTGGAAATTAACAGCATTATTGACGCGCAGGGCGCACGACCGCTGGCCTTTGGCGCGCTGCCGCCGATCATGAACGGTCTGACGCAACAGGTGAAAGCCTTCGAGCGCTTGACGATTGAGGCCGCGGTCCACGGCTGCCGGGATAGCGCGCTGCTGGCGCTGGTGAGTAACCCGCTGGTCGGGAATGTGACCGATGCCCGGGCGCTGCTTGATGAGGTGTTAACCATCAACCGCCCCTGGTTAACGCAGTTTAACTAAACTTTTCCGCCTTCGGGGATACCACTATGTCTCGTACTTCATTTATTGAACGCTATGTCATGCCCGCCGCGCTGAAAATCGGCGGTCAGAAGCATGTCCTGTCGGTACGCGACGGCATTATTCTCAATATGCCGTTTATGCTGATTGGCTCGTTTTTCCTGATATTCGCCTACCTGCCGATTCCCGGCTACGGTGAGATGATGACCAGCGTGTTTGGCGATGCCTGGCGCGATAAGATGCTGTACCCGGTCAAAGCGACCTATGACATCATGGCGCTGCTCTCCGCGTTCGGCATTGCCTACCGGCTGGCGGAAAAATATCGCACCCTGGACCCGCTCAGCGCCGGGGCGATGTCGCTGGTGGCGTTTGTGATGACGATCCCCCAGGTGACGCTCTTTACGCCGGCAGACGGTTCGGCGGCGCAGCTTGTCAAAGGCGTGCTGCCGGTGGGGATGATTGGCAGCCAGGGGCTGTTTGTGGCGATTGTGATTTCGCTGCTTTCCACGGAGATCTACCGCCTGGTGGCCAGCCGTAATCTGGTGATCCGCATGCCGGAGGGCGTACCGCCCGCGGTGGCGAAATCTTTTCTCGCCCTGATCCCCGGCTTCTGCGTGCTGGCCGTGGTGCTGGCGCTGCGCCTGATCGTTGAAGCTTCGCCGTTCGGCGATATCAATAGCATGATTACCACCCTTATCGGTATTCCCATGTCGCACGTCGGCGGTTCGCTGCCGGGGATGATTATCTCGGTGATCCTGATTGGTATCCTGTGGACCCTGGGGCTGCACGGCGACACCATTGTGCTGGTGTTTATTCGCCCGGTCTGGCTGTCGAATATGTCGGAAAACCTGGAAGCGTTTCAGAATGGGCTGCCGATCCCGCATATCATCACCCAGCAGTTTTATGACCTGTGGATTGCGCCCGGCGGTACCGGGGCGCTGTTAGGACTGGTGATTTTTATGCTGCTGCGCAGCCGTAGCCAGCAGATGAAACAGCTGGGGAAAATCGCCGCGCCGGGAGCGCTGTTCAATATCAGCGAGCCGATGGTATTCGGCATTCCGCTGGTGATGAACCCGTACTTCTTCCTGCCGTTTATTTTGACGCCGGTCCTGCTGGTGATTGTCTCGTATACCGCGATGGCCACCGGGCTGGTGATGAAGCCAGCGGGGATTGCGCTGCCGTTTACCACGCCTATTTTTATGAGCGGCTATCTGGCGACGGGAGGGCACGTTTCCGGCGCGGTGCTGCAGGTGGTGAACCTGGCGATCTCGCTGGTGATCTACTATCCGTTCTTCCGGGCATGGGATCGCCTGAAGGCGAAAGAAGAGCAGGCGTCCGCGCAGCCGGAAGCCAGCGCGACGCTGTCTGCGGCCGATCGTATTTAAAGCATATTCCCGGAGGCGGCGCTTGACGCGCCTGTCCGGGCTACCGGCTCGCAGAAGATGGTGAACCTGTAGCCCGGGTAAGCGCAGCGCGACCCGGGACTCTCAGCGCAAGCCGTGGGTTACTCCTGCAGCCACCATACCGCTTCAAACGGACGCAGGGTCATATCGGCAGGGCGGTTCGCCGCCTCCGCGTAGTTGCTTATCAGCATCCGCCAGTCGCCGCTCATCGCTTCCGGCTGCCAGCGCTGAAACTCGCGGCTCAGGTTCGCCACGACCACCAGGGTTTGCCCCTGCCACTGACGGCGATAGCACCACAGCGACGGATGTTCCGGCAGCAGATCCTGATAGTCGCCCCAGGTCAGCACCGGCGTGCTCTTGCGCAGCGTAATCAGCTGCTGATAGGCATAAAACACCGATTCCGGGTCCGCCAGCGCCGCCTCGGCGTTAATCTCGCGATAGTTATCGCACAGCGCAATCCACGGCTCGCCGGCGGTGAATCCGCCGCCCTCACCGCTGTTCCACTGCATGGGCGTGCGGCTGTTATCGCGCGATTTGCTGGCCAGAATCGCCAACAGTTCATCCGCATCCCGGCCCTGCGCCGCGCGTTCGATAAACATGTTGTGGCTCTCAACGTCGCGATAATCGGTGATGCGCGTAAAGTGCGGGTTGGTCATGCCAATCTCTTCGCCCTGATAGATATAGGGCGTGCCCTGCATGCCGTGCAGCACCATCGCCAGCATTTTCGCCGCCGGGACGCGGTACTCTCCCTCGTCGCCGAAGCGAGAGACGATGCGCGGCTGGTCGTGATTACACCAGAACAGCGCGTTCCACGCGCGATTGTGCATCCCCTGCTGCCAGTGCCTGAACAGCGATTTCAAGGCTACAAAATCCGGGCGCGCCAGCGTCCACTTCTCGCCGCCGGGATAGTCCACCTTCAGATGGTGGAAGTTAAAGGTCATCGATAGCTCGCTGCCGTCGAGCGCCGCGTACTTCTGGCAATGCTCAAGCGTGGTGGAGGACATTTCGCCCACCGTCATCAGGTTGCGCGGGGTAAAGACATCGCGGCTCATCTCCTGCAAAAATTCGTGCGCTCGCGGACCATCGGTATAGAAGCGCCGGCCGTCGCCCGCGGTATCGGACGGGAAGGTCTGGTCTTTGGAGATAACATTGATCACGTCGAGGCGCAGGCCGTCGACGCCGCGATCGGCCCAGAATTCGCAGACTTTTTTCAGCTCCGCGCGCACCGCCGGATTTTCCCAGTTCAGATCCGCCTGCTCGACGGCGTACAGATGCAGATAGTACTGCTCGCTTTCGGCGTGCCACTGCCAGGCGTTGCCGCCAAACTTAGATTGCCAGTTGTTCGGCGGCGTGGTCGGTTCACCGTCGCGCCAGATATAGAACTGACGATACGGGCTCTCTTTGTTGAGCGCTTCGCGGAACCAGGCGTGCTCGGTCGACGTGTGGTTCAGCACCATATCCAGCACGATACGAATTCCTCGCGCCTTCGCCTGGGCCACCAGCTCGTCGAAATCGTCGAGCGTGCCGTAGGCGGGATCGATAGCGGTATAGTTGGCCACATCGTAGCCGTTATCCACCTGCGGCGAGACGTAGAACGGCGTCAGCCAGATAGCGTCAACGCCGAGCTTTTGCAGATAGTCGAGGCGGGAGGTCACGCCGCGCAAATCGCCGGTGCCGGTCCCGGTGGTGTCCTGGAAACTCTTCGGATAGATTTGATAAATAACGCCGTTTTGCCACCAGAGGGGAAGGGTATTCATACTTGCGTTCCTGCTACAAAAAAGGGGGCGACAGCGCGCCCCGAAAATAAGACGTCAGACAATCTGTAAGGTGCCCTGGCGGAATTTGCGCTGGTAAACAACCGTTGTCAGGACAATCGGCACGACCACGGCGATAGCCATCGCCAGCGCGTAAACCTGCCAGTAGGTTGGCTGAATGGAGAGGATACCCGGCAGGCCGCCGACGCCGATGCCGTTGGCCATCACGCCGTTCAGTCCGCACAGCAGCCCGGCAAGACCGGAGCCGACCATCGCGCAGAGCATCGGGAAGCGGTATTTCAGGTTGATGCCGTACATGGCCGGTTCCGTCACGCCGAGGTAGGCGGAAATGGCCGCCGGAACGGAGATTTCGCGTTCGTTCTGCTTGCGGCTGGCGATGATGATTCCCACCACCGCCGATGCCTGGGCGATGTTGGACAGCGCGATCAGCGGCCAGACCGGCGTACCGCCCATGCTTTGAATCATCTGCATATCGATGGCGAGCGTGGTCTGATGGACCCCGGTAATCACCAGCGGCGCGTACAGGAAGCCGAACAGCGCGGCACCAATCGGCGCGAAGCTGCCGGTTAACAGATGACGCACGGCCCAGGCCACGCCGTCGCCAATCATGCGGCCAACCGGGCCGATAAAAGCGTGGGCGAGAAAGACCGCCAGGATCAGCGAACAGACCGGCACGATCACCAGATAGAGGTAGTCAGGCACGATGCGTTTCAGCCGCGTTTCGATAAAGCCGAGCGCCAGCCCCGCCATCAAGGCCGGGATCACCTGCGCCTGGTAGCCGACTTTCTCAATGGTGAACAGGCCGAAGTTCCATACTTCCGGCACCTGCTGGCCCAGCAGGTAGGCATTCATCAGCTGCGGAGAAACTAACGTAACGCCCAGCACGATGCCGAGGATTGGCGTGCCGCCCATTTTCTTTACCGCGGACCAGCAGATACCCACCGGCAGGTAGAAGAAGATCGCCTCGCCAATCAGCCACAGGAAGTCATAAAGGGTTTTCAGCGACGGGTGCATCTGCGCCAGCGTCTGGCCGTTGCTCATCGGCAGATCGCCGATCACGTTGCGGAAGCCTAAGATCAGACCGCCGCTGATCAGCGCAGGCAGCAGCGGGAAGAAGATCTCCGCGAAGTGTGAAATGAGCTGTTCATGCCACTTCATATTCTGCCGCGCGGCTTTCTTGGCTTGTTCTTTATCGGCGCTGGCCTGGCCGGTGGTCGCCAGCAGCACTTTATAGTAGTCACCAACCTCGGTACCGATCACCACCTGGAACTGACCGGCGTTGGTAAAGCAGCCCTTCACCATGCGGAGCTGTTCAATTTCTTTCGGTTTGGCAATGGCTGGATTATTCAGCACAAAGCGCAGACGGGTAATACAGTGGCTGACGGTGGCGATATTGTCGCGCCCGCCCACCAGTTCGATAAGTTTATCGATGTCCTGCTGATTCACTTTACTCATGATGAGGCCTCATGACCGAGGGGAGAGGTTGCATTTAACTTGCATTGGATCCTACTCGCTCCGTTTGAATTGCAAAATGGGAACGTTCCCGAAACCCAGCGAAGATCACATAAATCGTTAAGACAGGCTTAATTCAGTACGGCGGGAATCACGATTTGACGGGGTTCACGGTTTCCGGCGATCTGCTCGATCAGCTGCTGCGCCGCCTGGCGTCCGGACTCGGCGTAGCCGGGATCGACCGTCAGGATCTCCGGGTGGAGAAACTTCATCAGCGGCGTGCTGCCGACGCTGGCGAGCTGGAGACGATCGATTCCCTGCTGCTGGAGATATTTGCTGGCTCCCAGCGCGAGGGTATCGGTGGCGCAGACCAGCGCGCTGGTTTCAGCCGACAGCACGCCGGCGACGTTTTCGTAGCCCTGCTTCATGCCCAGGCCCGGCAGCGCGGCGAGGGGCGTGAGGTGTTTTTTCTGGCAGAAATCGAGGTAGGCCTGGTGGCGGCGTTGCCCGGTGGTGATGTCGCTGTGCGGCACGCCGAGGAAACTGATGTGGCGATGCCCGCGATCGTACAGGCGCTGCATCAGCATCCTGATCGATCCTTCATCGTCATAGCAGACGGAGGCGATGCCCGGCGCGTCGCGGGCCAGCAGCACCAGCGTCTCTCGCCACGGGGTGAGCATCTCTTCATGGATGCCGGTGAAACCAAACAGCACCACGCCGTCGATATTGCGCCGGGCGAGCATGCCGAGATGCTCCTCGACCAGCGCCGGGGAGAACTGGCTCTCCATCATAATCGGATCGTAGCCCTGAGCGTAAAAGGCGGGAAGCATGGTCTGTACGGCGAGGTTTTCCGACAGCGAATCCAGACGGGTGACGATGATCGCCACCACTTTATCGCTCTGGCCGCGCATCGCCCTGGCGGAACGTGAGGGCGAAAACCCGTGCTGCTGCATCACCGCTTCAACGCGCTCACGCGTGCGTTCGCTGACGCCACTTTCGTTGTTAAGCACGCGCGATACCGTCGATTTCCCGACGCCGCTTAAGCGTGCGATATCTTTGATGGTCAGCCGGTTTTGCATGCAGGGTTCTCGTTGTGGTCCGCTTAAAGTGAGCCTAATGCTACTCAACGAAACCACAATGAGCAAAGTCTGGTTTACGTCTGGTTTAGTTGCCCGGGGGTATTATCGCCATAATAGCCACAAATAGATTATCGGCGACGGTATAATTCGCGCCGTTTGTATTCATTTACCGGAGATTTTATGGACCCCGATCCCACTCCTCATCCTCGATGGAGCCCCCTTTTTTTCCGGTAAATCTGCGTAGCGCTGCTTTACCGGAAGCGTAAAGCAGCGATGTCTTTGACGTCCCTGCCATAAAAATAACATGCCTGACAGGTAAGGTTGACTCGCGCCTGTCGGTAGCCTGCGTTCGCTCGCGCGAGCGCGGAGGGACTGTTTATGTTTAAAAATTTTACCCGCCAGCTGTTTGCCCAGCTTGGTCGTCATTTACCGCGTCGTTTAGTACAACGCGATCCGCTACCCGATGCCCGCAATCTGGCGAGCGCGCCGATCCCGGACTCCCTCGGCAAGCAGTGCCTGGACGTGGCGGCAATGGATGAGAATGAAATCTGGCGCGCCTTCGCCAGCCATCCGGAAGGGCTAAATGCGGGCGAAGTGGCGCAGAAAATCGCGCAGTATGGCGAAAATCAGATCCCGGCGCAGAAGCCGTCGCCGTGGTGGGTGCATCTTTGGAGCTGCTACCGCAACCCCTTCAACCTGCTGCTGACCGTTCTGGGTATCGTCTCCTACTCAACGGAAGATCTGTTTGCCGCCGCGGTTATCGCCCTGATGGTGGGAATCTCCACGCTGCTGAACTTTATTCAGGAAGCCCGTTCAACTAAAGCGGCGGACGCCCTGAAGGCGATGGTCAGCAACACCGCGACGGTCCTGCGGGTGGTGAACGAACAGGGCGAGAGCCGCTGGTGCGAGCTGCCCATCGACCAGCTGGTGCCGGGGGATATCGTCAAGCTATCGGCGGGAGACATGATCCCGGCAGACCTGCGCGTCATTCAGGCGCGCGACCTGTTTGTCGCTCAGGCCTCGCTGACCGGTGAATCGCTGCCGGTCGAAAAAGTGGCCCGCACCCGCGACCCGCTGCAGGCAAACCCGCTGGAGTGCGACACCCTGTGCTTTATGGGCACCAACGTGGTCAGCGGTTCGGCGCAGGCGATTGTTTTCGCTACCGGCGGCGGCACCTGGTTTGGCCAGCTGGCTGGCCGCGTCAGCGAGCAGGAAAGCGAGCCGAACGCCTTTCAGAAAGGCATCAGCCGGGTCAGCATGCTGCTGATCCGCTTTATGCTGGTGATGACCCCGATCGTGCTGCTGATTAACGGCTACACCAAAGGCGACTGGTGGGAGGCGGCGCTGTTCGCGCTCTCCGTCGCGGTGGGCCTGACCCCGGAAATGCTGCCGATGATCGTCACCTCGACCCTGGCGCGCGGGGCGGTGAAGCTGTCGAAACAGAAAGTGATCGTCAAGCACCTCGACGCGATACAGAACTTTGGCGCGATGGACATCCTGTGCACCGATAAAACCGGCACCCTGACGCAGGATAAAATCGTGCTGGAGAACCACACCGATGCCTCCGGCAAGGTGAGCGAACGCGTGCTGCATACGGCCTGGCTGAACAGCCACTATCAGACCGGGCTAAAGAATCTGCTCGATACCGCGGTGCTTGAGGGCGTCGAGCTGGAGTCAGCGCGCGGGCTGGCGGAACGCTGGCAGAAAGTCGATGAGATCCCGTTCGATTTTGAGCGTCGCCGCATGTCGGTTGTGGTGCAGGAGCAGGACAACGTCCATCAGCTGATCTGCAAGGGGGCGCTGCAGGAGATCCTCAACGTCTCGACCCAGGTGCGCTATAACGGCGACATCGTACCGCTGGACGACACCATGCTGCGGCGCATCCGTCGCGTAACCGACACCCTCAACCGTCAGGGACTGCGCGTGGTGGCGGTGGCGACGAAGTACCTGCCCGCCCGCGAAGGCGACTACCAGCGCGCGGATGAGTCAGACCTGATCCTCGAAGGCTATATCGCCTTCCTCGATCCGCCGAAAGAGACCACCGCCCCGGCGCTGAAGGCGCTGAAGGCCAGCGGTATTACGGTCAAAATCCTGACCGGCGACAGCGAGCTGGTGGCGGCGAAAGTCTGCCATGAAGTGGGGCTGGACGCGGGTGACGTGGTTATCGGCAGCCAGGTTGAAGCGCTGAATGATGATGAGCTGGCCGAGCTGGCAAAACGTACCACCCTGTTTGCTCGCCTGGCGCCGCTGCACAAAGAGCGTATCGTGACCCTGCTGAAACGCGAAGGACACGTGGTGGGTTTTATGGGCGACGGCATTAACGACGCTCCGGCGCTGCGCGCGGCGGATATCGGTATTTCCGTCGACGGCGCGGTGGATATCGCCCGCGAGGCGGCGGATATCATCCTGCTGGAGAAGAGCCTGATGGTGCTGGAAGAGGGGGTTATTGAAGGCCGCCGGACCTTCGCCAATATGCTCAAGTACATCAAAATGACCGCCAGCTCCAACTTCGGTAACGTCTTCAGCGTGCTGGTCGCCAGCGCCTTCCTGCCGTTCCTGCCGATGCTGCCGCTGCATCTGCTGATCCAGAACCTGCTGTACGATGTCTCCCAGGTCGCCATTCCGTTTGATAACGTGGACGATGAGCAGATCCGTAAACCGCAGCGCTGGAACCCGGCGGATCTTGGCCGCTTTATGGTCTTCTTTGGGCCAATTAGTTCCATATTCGATATTCTGACGTTCTGCCTGATGTGGTGGGTGTTCCACGCCAACACGCCGGAACATCAGACCCTGTTCCAGTCCGGCTGGTTCGTGGTTGGCCTGCTGTCGCAGACGCTGATTGTGCATATGATCCGTACGCGGCGGATCCCGTTTATCCAGAGCCGCGCGGCCTGGCCGCTGATCGTGATGACGCTGCTGGTGATGGTGGTGGGGATTGCGCTGCCGTTCTCGCCGCTGGCGGGCTACCTGCAGCTTCAGGCGCTGCCGCTCAGCTACTTCCCATGGCTGATTGCGATCCTTGCGGGCTATATGACGCTAACCCAGATGGTCAAAGGCTTCTACAGCCGCCGCTACGGCTGGCAGTGAGCGAGGCGCTTTACGTGCAGAAACAACAAAGGCAGCCACGGGCTGCCTTTGTTCATACTGTCTACGATTAGCGACGAATGGCGATCGCTTCGATCTCAATTTTTACGTCTTTCGGCAGACGCGCCACTTCCACGCAGGAGCGCGCCGGGAAGGTGGCGTTGTGCTCGGTGAAGAAGGCTTCATAGGTGGCGTTAACGGTGGCGAAATCGTTGAGGTCTTTGACGAAAACGGTGGTTTTAACGATATCGCCCACTTTCAGGCCCGCGGCTTCGACGATAGCTTTCACGTTCTCCAGAGACTGACGCGCCTGAGCGGCGACATCTTCCGGCACGCTACCGGTTTTCGGGTCTACCGGGATCTGGCCGGAAGTGATGATCATGTTACCCAGATCAACGCCCTGAACGTACGGGCCGATGGCTGCTGGCGCATTTTCCGTCGCGATAGTTTTAGACATGAGTTCTCCTGAAATATGTGAATGTAATCTGACTGGCGTGGGTCATTATAAAGAGTGCTGGCTGCTTTATCATTAAGCAGGCCGCATTTTGCGAAGGAGAAAAGCGGATAACGCAGCGCGCTATCCGCATAAGGCGTGAGCCCGAAGGATGAAGTTAGTGGGTGACTTCCGTCCATGCTTTGGCCCAGTCAGAACCTATACCCGGTTCGAACTGAGTGGCGTACTGGCTCCACTGCACGCAGTAGCCGCTGTAGGGGAACGGGCGACATTGGTACACTTTGCCGTTTTTAGGCTGCATGACTTTCGTTCCCGCCTTATAGCTTTTCAGGTTATCCGGGAAGGTATAGTCGTAGTTCCCCGCAGGCGCAGGCGTCGGATCCGGCTGAACCGTACTCTCTTCCAGCATCAGGTCAATGACCCCCTGGCTGAGGGTGGCGCCCTGCGCATTGCTGGCTGAGTAGCGCAGCATATGATGACCTGCCTGAACGTTGGTCAGCGGAATAGATACCGTCAGGGAGCGATTATCTATCGTCTGCTGAATGCTCCCTTTCTGCGTGCCCGCATGGTCGTTGACGGTGGCGGTGAGATGCATTTTGCCGCTGGCCGTGGCGTTGAACGTCACCGTCGCTTTCCCGTTGGCGATTTTGGTTGCGTTAACGTTGGCGACGCTCAGGGATTCTTCCACGATATCGTCTGACTGCGACTCGGCGTAGGTCAGCGTAACGCTTTGAACGGTGCTGTCTTTTGGCACATACACCTGGTTAACGCCGTGGAGGGGGGTAATGTTGCCATCACTCCCTTTTACCCCGGCGCGCAGCTTGCCCTGGTGCGCGGTATTAATAGCTTCAGCCAGATCGTAAGACCACTGGCTGCTTTTTCCTTGCGCTTCGCTGGCGATGGTCAATTCCGTTTGTAGCGAATGAACTTCACCGCTCGCGTTAAAGAAATGGGCAATGACTTTATCTCCCGCATGGAGATCTTTCCCGCTAAGCTGGCCGGCGAGCTGCGTTGTCCAGAGGGATTCATTCTCCGTTTCATCGCTGGCGCCGCCGAAATCAACGTCAATGGCCTGATAAAAACTATTTGCCGTATCGGCAATTTCCCAGACGGCATAAATAACCTGATAGCCGGTGCGATCGGGTACATTACAGGAGTGCGTGACCTGTACAGCCGGCGTCGTGCCATTACCGTCGATTTGACAAAATGGCTTAGTTTCAAAATCGCTGCGCGTCAGCGGCTTATTTTGATCCCAGTTCTGTTTGGTAATGTAATAACGCCAGTTAGTCGTTCTATGCGGCGCAGAATGGTGCCAGACGAAATTATTTTTACCGCTCTTTATCGTGGTTTTCGCCCAGCGAGTCGGGCTCTGGCTATCTAGCTGCGAGAAGTTGCTTTTACCCGCGCTGGCCAGTTTACCATCAGGCGGCATTGCCCCTTCAGGAAAACCGCTCGCTTGCTCGACGCTTTGCGGTTCCCACTGCACCGAACCGCAGTCGGTGTTTTTCCCTAAATGACATTGGTACGCCCGACTTGGCGGCGATTCCACATAGCCGTGCGCCAATGCTGAGGAGGTAAATAATAATGTTGCTGTATATAACGATATTTTTTTCACTTTCATAATTCATCCTGTGAACATTGATTAAATAATGAAAAACGCACTGGAGTGTATGAAGGGGAAAATTCAGGTTCAATAGCAGTGATATTTAATGATTAATCTCATTGTTTGTTATTTTTAATTATGAGGCGTGTTGATGAGAAATTGATGAATGTTGATTATCTGACCCGTGGTCAGTGAGTTGACGGCCGTGCGGATGATTTAAATTATCGTTCAGGAGCAGTCCCGTTTATCGGGCTGCTCCTGATAAAACCTGGCGAATTTAATTTGCCAGCACGACATGATGTGAAAATTCTTTTTCACAATATTTGCACTTCAGCGCGATATCGTTTTCGCGTTTCTTCACCGCAAAGCTGGAGGACACCGGCTCGGCGTGGCTAATACAGTTGCTGTTCGGGCATACCAGCACGTTGTTAATACGGTCCGGCAGATTCGGTCGGGATTTACCGACGACTTCATACTCATCAATGCGGTTTACCGTGGCCTGCGGCGCGTACAGGGAGAGCTGGTTGACCTGCTCGTCGGTCAGGAAGGTGTTCTCAATTTTGATCAAATCTTTGCGGCCCATTTCGCCTGACGGCAGGTTCAGGCCGATGGTGATGCGCTGATCCGTTTCGGTCAGTTTGAACAGGGTCAGCAGCTTAAAGCCGACCTGCGCCGGGATATGGTCGATAACGGTGCCACGTTTGATGGCTTCTACCTGTAATTTATTGTCGTGTGTCATCTCTTTTCCCCTTACAGTGCCAGATCGCTATTCAGTACCAGCGCCAGTAACGCCTGGCGCGCGAAGATGCCGTTACCCGCCTGCTGGAAGTACCAGGCGTGCGGCGTTTTATCGACATCGGTGGTGATTTCATCAATGCGCGGCAGCGGATGCAGCACCTTCATGTTCGCGCGCGCGCCTTCCAGGTCGGCGGCGCGCAGGACGAACTGCGCCTTCACGTTGGCATATTCCGACGGGTCGAGGCGCTCTTTCTGCACGCGGGTCATATACAGAATGTCCACCTCTTCCATCACCTCTTCAATGGCGCTATGCAGGCTCCAGGCAATGCCTTTTTCGTCGAGCATGTCGAGGATGTACTGCGGCATGGCCAGCGCGTCCGGGGCGATAAAGTAGAAGCGGTTGCCGTTAAATTTCGCCAGCGCCTGGGTCAGGGAGTGAACGGTGCGGCCATATTTCAGGTCACCCACCATCGCCACGTTAAGATTTTCCAGACGGCCCTGGGTCTCCTGAATGGTGAACAGATCCAGCAGGGTCTGCGTCGGATGCTGGTTCGCGCCGTCGCCGGCGTTGAGTACCGGAATACCGCAGGAGAACTCGGTCGCCAGACGCGCCGCGCCCTCCTGCGGGTGGCGCATGACGATGGCATCGACATAGGTGCTGATGACCGAGATGGTATCGGCCAGGGTTTCGCCTTTTTTGCCCAGCGAGGTGTTGCTGCTGTCTGAGAAACCGACCACGCTGGCGCCCAGGCGGTGCATGGAGGTCTCAAACGACAGGCGGGTGCGGGTCGACGCTTCAAAAAAGCAGCTGGCGATCACTTTATGCTTGAGCAGCTCCGGCTGCGGATTGGCTTTGAGTTTTGCTGCGGTTGCCAGTACCAGTTCAAGGTCTTCGCGGCTGAGATCGTTTATGGAAATGATATGTTTTTGATATAGCGGGTTAGCCATGTTTATCTCCTGACGCCTGGGCAAAAAAAAAGCCCCTTAAATAAGGGGCTTTACGAATACGGATGCAACGGAAAGAAAAAACGGCAGGCCAGCGTCTGTTTTCAGACGCGGTAAGACGCGATATCGTACACACTGAACCATAATTCCTCCCGGCAAAACGGGTGGCATTATACGCAGCTCATATTTCGGATCAAGCGATTAATCCACAAACAGGTAAACGTTTGCCTGGGGAATCATGCGTTAACGCAAAAAACCCGCAAAAAGAGGTGGTATGGCAGTCGGATGGGGGGTATAAACGCGAAATGAAAAGCTGTTTTATATTTGAGGGCTATTATGATCGTTGGAAATATTCACCATCTGCAAAGCGGGTTGCCGGCGTCTCTGCGTGAGGCGATCGAACATGTTAAAGCGCATGTCACCGACGCGACGCCGCTGGGTAAACATGATATTGACGGCAACAACCTGTTCTATCTCATTTCCGAAGATACCACCGAGCCGATGGCCGACCGCCGCGCCGAGTATCACGCCCGCTACCTGGACATCCAGATTGTACTGAAAGGCCAGGAAGGAATGACCTTTAGCGTTCTCCCTGCCGGCGCGCCGGATATCGACTGGCTGGCGGAGAAAGACATCGCTTTCCTGGCGGAGGGGGCGCAGGAAAAAACCGTCATCCTCAGCGAAGGCGACTTTGTGGTGTTCTATCCCGGTGAAGTGCATAAGCCGCTGTGCGCCGTGGGCACGCCGGCGAAGGTGCGCAAAGCGGTAGTGAAGATGCTGATGGCGTAAAAAATACCCCGGGCTGCGGCTGGCGCCTTGCCCGGGCTACAGATCCGCGCGGTTTGGGGGCGGGTAGCCCGGATAAGCGCAGCGCAATCCGGGGAAATATCGCGGGAACGCTTACTTACCCAGCGTCGCCACCATCACCGCTTTGATGGTATGCATGCGGTTTTCCGCCTGGTCGAAAACGATGCTCGCCGCGGATTCAAATACCTCGTCGGTGACTTCCATACCGCCGTGCAGGCCGTACTCCGCCGCCATCTGTTTGCCGAGCGTGGTCTGGTCGTCGTGGAACGCGGGCAGGCAGTGGAGGAATTTCACCTGCGGATTGCCGGTCAGCGCCATCATCTCGCTATTTACCTGATACCCGCGCAGCAGCGCGATACGCTCCGCCCACTTCTCTTTGGCTTCGCCCATCGATACCCAGACGTCGGTATAGATAAAGTCCGCGCCCTTCACGCCCGCCGCAATATCTTCGGTCAGCGTAATATTGCCGCCGTTTTTCTGCGCCAGCGCCCGGCACTGCTCGACCAGCTTCTCTTCCGGCCAGCAGGCGGTTGGCGCGACCAGACGCAGATCCAGCCCGGTCAACGCGGCGGCTTCGAGCATGGAGTTGCCCATATTATTCCGCGCGTCGCCGGCGTAGACCAGGGTCATCTGATTAAAGGCTTTGCCCGGCAGATGCTCCTGCATGGTCAGTAAGTCCGCCAGCAGCTGGGTGGGGTGGAATTCGTTGGTCAGGCCGTTCCATACCGGAACGCCGGCATACTCGGCCAGGGTTTCAACCACTTCCTGGCCGTGGCCGCGATATTGAATACCGTCGTACATGCGCCCCAGCACGCGGGCGGTGTCTTTAATCGACTCTTTATGGCCAATCTGGCTGCCGCTGGGGCCGAGCCAGGTGACGCGAGCGCCCTGGTCAAATGCGGCAACTTCGAAAGAGCATCGGGTGCGGGTAGAGTCTTTTTCGAAGATGAGCGCGATGTTTTTGCCGGTGAGATGCTGAATTTCAATATTGTTTTTCTTATCAGCTTTAAGCCTGGCCGCCAGCTCAAGCAGAGCGGTGATTTCGGCGGGGGTAAAATCGAGCAACTTTAAAAAATGCTTCTGATAAAACGCGGACATGGTTCCCTCACATGGCTTAAGCCATTTGTTGAATTAAAATTCACTTTATATGTATGAATATTCATTTGCAACCCCGTGTCATAAATCTTTCGCTCAGAAGGTGGAGGCAATCACGGCGGTATGTGACAATAGAAGCATCCGCGACACATTATGAGGAACGAGCCATGGCAAACCCGGAATTACTGGAAGAACAGCGTGAAGAAACGCGCCTGATTATTGAAGAGCTGCTCGAAGACGGCAGCGATCCTGACGCGCTGTACACCATTGAGCATCATCTCTCTGCCGATGATTTCGAAACGCTGGAGAAAGTGGCGGTCGAGGCCTTCAAGCTGGGCTACGAAGTGACTGAGCCGGAAGAGCTGGAAGTCGAAGAGGGCGATACCGTGATTTGCTGCGATATTCTCAGCGAATCCGCGCTGAATGCCGAGCTGATTGACGCCCAGGTTGAGCAGCTGATGACCCTGGCGGAAAAATACGACGTTGAATACGACGGCTGGGGCACCTACTACGAAGATCCGAACGGGGAAGACGAAGAAGGTGACGACGACGAAGATCTGGTTGATGAAGACGATGACGGCGTTCGCCACTAAGTAGCAGAGGTATACGGCGGTGCGGTATGCCGCCGTATAGCAAGGAATTTTAATGGATTACCCGCAAATACTCGCCCCGATTTTAAGCTTTCTGCATTGCCCAACTCCTCAGGCGTGGATTGATGAAGCTCGTAAACCGGAAAACCTCCCGCTGCTGTTGACCGACCATATGGTGTGCGAGCTGAAAGCGGCGCAAAACGCTATGCTGCTGGTGCGTCGATACGTCGCGGATAAAGCGGACGCGGATGAGCTGCTGGCCTGCCTGAAGCCGTATGAGGACTTCACCTACCGCTGGGGCCCGGAGCCGGATTTCGTCGCGCTGCATAAGCAGATAAATAAAAGCGCCATGCCGCAGACCGACGATCCCTGGGGACGTCAGCTACTCGACAGCATGATTCTGCTGATCAAAGAGGAGCTGCATCACTTCTGGCAGGTGAGGGAAATCATGCTTTCCCGCGAAATCCCGTACGTCAAAATCACCGCCAGCAACTATGCCCGCGGGCTGCGCCGGGAAGTGCGTTCTCACGAACCGGTCATGCTGATCGATAAACTCATCTGCGGAGCCTATATTGAAGCCCGCTCCTGCGAGCGTTTTGCCGCGCTGGCGCCATGGCTGGATGACGATCTGCAGAAGTTTTATCTGTCGCTGCTGCGTTCCGAAGCGCGCCACTATCAGGACTATCTGGATTTAGCGCAGAGAATCGCCCAGGACGATATCAGCGAACGCGTGCGCCAGCTTGGCGAAGCGGAAGCGGCGCTTATTAACGCGCCTGAAGCGGAGTTTCGTTTTCACAGCGGCGTGCCCGCCTGAGCGTCAGGCCGCCGCTTCACCGCCGCGGCCTGACGATCCATTACAGATTGGCGTTTTTGTCTTTCTCTGCCGTCGCGGCGGCTTTGGGCGCGCCGAGGGTCGCTTTAAACCAATTCACCACCCGTTCAATAACCGGCTTCTGATACCAGCTGTCATCGCCGTGCTCCGCGCCCGCCAGCAACACGTAATCAGCCGGGTTGCCCTCCTTTTTCAGCGCGCGATAGAGCTGTTGACTTTGTACCGGTGAAACCAGGGTGTCGGCGCTGCCGTGCATAATTAAAAACGGCGGCTTTTTACCGCTGATATGGCCCATCGGGCTGGCCGCCAGGGCTTTTTGCGGATCGCTGTCAATCGTCGCTCCCGGCCAGTCGCGAAAGGCGCTACCGTGTACCAGCAGTGCTTCAGTGACCGCCGGCGACTGGTGCACTTTTTGAATCGCCTGCGGAAAACCTTCGCCGATATTCAACAGGTTCGAAATACCGTACAGCGTGGCGGCGGCCTGCACGTCCGAGGATTGCGCCAGGTTATCGCCACGATCGAACGTTTTGTCACCGTTGGTGAGCGCCAGCATCTGCGCCATATAGCCGCCTGCGGAATCCCCCAGCACGCCAATACGCGACGGGTCTATACCGTATTCCGCGGCATGTTCGCGCAGATAGCGAACGGCGGCTTTACCATCGATAACCGGGGCCGGAAAGGTGTCGGGAACCGTACGGTATTCCGCCGCCGCGACGACGAATCCCGCCGCCGCCAGCGCCATACGCATCTCGATAAACTTATTCCAGGCCGCGCTGGTGAAACCGCCGCCGGGGAAATAGATGATTGCCGGTTTCAGATCGCCGTTACGCGGTACCAGTAAAGACATATGCAGCTGACGAACGGCGACGGTGCTTTTTACCTGGCTATAAACGATATCGTTGAGCGCATCGATACGGCCCCGGGTTTTTTCCACGCGAATGACCTGAGCGCCTTCGGTATTGCCAGCAAGTTCGCCGGCGTTAACGCAGGAAGCCATGCCGGCAAGCAGCAGGCCGCCGGTGAGCAGGAGGGGGAGTTTTTTCATGATGTTCTATCCTGAGCAAAGCCTGCCGCGGCGGCAGGCGAAAAGATCCAATGCTCGAAGAGTGTATTAGCGAAAGCGGGCGGTGAATAACGCTCTTTTTGCATGAAAACCATGCATTTTTTCGATTAATCAACGTCGCCGTTTTGCGGGCGCTACAGCACTTTCAACATCCTGACTTCGCAGTCAACGTGGCCGGTGCAGCCCAGCGGCTCAGCAATATGCTCGAAGCCGAGGTGCTCATATAAACCGACCGCTTCTTTCAGGAAGGCGGTGGTTTCCAGATAGCAGCGTTTGAATCCCTGCTCGCGGGCGTAATCAAGGGCCATCAGCGCCAGCTTTTTCGCCAGCCCCTGGCCGCGCGCGGAGGTCATAAAATACATTTTTTGTAGTTCGCAGATATCGGGCTCGCTGCAGGAGAGCGGTGCCACGCCGCCGCCGCCCACCACTTCACCATTCTGCTCAACGACCCAATAGGCGGAACCCGGCTGGCTATAAAGCTCATAGAGTTCATCCAGATTCGGATCGGCTACCGTATAGCCTTTGTCGGCGGTCAGACCATATTCAGCGGAGACCTGGCGGATAACAGCGGCAATCGCCGGATTATCATTAGCCGTGATGCGGCGCAGGGTTAGCGGTAGGGTTGCGCTCGTATTCATGTGAAGACTCATTGCAAAATAATGACGGATAATGTTGTTAATAACACTGCGGGAGGGGAGAGTGCAAGCGAGGATCTTTCACAGAAAACGCCCCTTATCCGAATGGATAAGGGGCGAGTGAATTACAGCGCGGCGATAATCGCCTGCTGCTCAATCAGCTTCGCTTTTGCTTCCGCGTAACCTTCCAGCTTCTCACGCTCTTTGGCGATCACCGCTTCCGGCGCGCGCGCCACAAAGCCTTCGTTGGAGAGTTTGCTTTCGATGCGGCCAATCTCGCCTTCGATTTTGGTCACCTCTTTAGCGAGGCGCGCCAGCTCATCTTCTTTATTGATAAGGCCAGCCATCGGGATCAGCAGCTCGGCGCCGTCGATAATTTTGGTCACGGAAACCGGACCTTTATCATCGGCAGGCAGCACGGTGATGCTTTCCAGACGCGCCAGGTTCAGCAGGAAGCTGCGGTTGTCGTTCACGCGACGAATCGCGGCTTCGCTGCAGCCGCGCAGCAGCAGCTCCAGCGGCTTACCTGGGGCGATGTTCATTTCCGCACGGATGTTACGCACGGCGACGATCGCCTGCTTCAGCCATTCGGTATCGGCCAGCGCCGCTTCGTCAACCTGAGACGCATCGTACTGCGGGAACGGCTGCAGCATGATGGTATCGGCAGTGATACCGCAAATGACCTTCACGCGCTGCCAGATGGTCTCGGTGATGAACGGAATAATTGGGTGCGCCAGGCGCAGCAGACCTTCCAGAACGGTCACCAGCGTGTGACGGGTGCCGCGCAGCTCAGACTCGGAACCGCCGTTCATTACCGGCTTGGTCAGCTCCAGATACCAGTCGCAGAACTGGTTCCAGGTGAACTCGTACAGAATGCCTGCGGCAATATCGAAGCGGAAGCCGTCCAGCGCCTCGCGGTAGGCTTTGATGGTCTGGTTGAATTCCGCCAGGATCCAGCGGTCCGCCAGCGACAGGGTCATCTCGCCGCCGTTAAAGCCGCAATCCTGATCTTCGGTATTCATTAGCACAAAGCGGCTGGCGTTCCACAGCTTGTTGCAGAAGTTACGGTAACCTTCCAGACGCTTCATATCCCAGTTGATATCGCGGCCGGTAGAGGCCAGCGCCGCCAGGGTAAAGCGCAGGGCGTCGGTACCGTGCGGCTCAATGCCGTTCGGGAACTGCTTCTCGGTGCGTTTGGCGATTTTTTCCGCCAGCTGCGGCTGCATCATGTTACCGGTGCGTTTTTCCAGCAGCTCCGGCAGGGAAATGCCGTCGACCATATCCAGCGGGTCGATAACGTTGCCCTTCGATTTGGACATCTTCTGGCCTTCGTCATCGCGGATCAAACCGGTCATATAGACGGTTTTAAACGGCACCTGCGGCTTGCCGTTTTCATCTTTGATGAAGTGCATGGTCATCATGATCATGCGGGCAATCCAGAAGAAGATGATGTCGAAGCCGGAAACCATCACGCTGGTCGGGTGGAACTGACGCAGGGCATCGGTGTTTTCCGGCCAGCCGAGGGTGGAGAAGGTCCACAGCGCGGAGGAGAACCAGGTATCGAGAACGTCTTCGTCCTGGCGCAGCGCCACGTCGGCGCCCAGGTTATTTTCCTGACGCACTTCGTCTTCGGTGCGGCCAACGTAGACGTTGCCGTCGTTGTCGTACCATGCCGGGATGCGGTGACCCCACCACAGCTGGCGGGAGATACACCAGTCCTGAATATCGCGCATCCAGGAGAAGTACATGTTTTCGTACTGCTTCGGCACGAACTGGATGTCGCCGTTCTCCACCGCTTCAACCGCCGGTTTAGCCAGCACGTCGGCGCGGACGTACCACTGGTCGGTCAGCATCGGCTCAATTACCACGCCGCCGCGGTCGCCGTACGGGACGGTCAGATCGTGCGGTTTTATCTCGTCCAGCAGGCCCAGGGCGTCGATAGCGGCAACCACCGCTTTACGCGCGGCAAAGCGCTCCAGCTTCTGGAACTCCGCCGGGATGGCGTTTGAGTAGACATCGGACTCGTTGCCTTTGGTGTCGTAAACTTCCGCGGTTTCGCGGATGTCGCCGTCAAAGGTCAGGATGTTGATCATCGGCAGCGCATGACGCTTGCCCACTTCATAGTCGTTAAAGTCGTGCGCCGGGGTGATCTTCACGCAGCCGGTGCCCTTTTCCATATCGGCGTGTTCATCGCCCACAATCGGAATGCGGCGGTCAACCAGCGGCAGGATCACGAATTTGCCGATAAGGTCTTTATAGCGCGGATCTTCCGGGTTAACGGCCACGCCGGTATCGCCCAGCACCGTCTCCGGACGGGTGGTGGCGACGACCAGATAATCTTTACCGTCAGCGGTTTTCGCGCCGTCGGCCAGCGGATAGCGGATATGCCACATCGAGCCTTTAGACTCGCGGTTTTCCACTTCCAGATCGGAGATGGCGGTGCGCAGTTTCGGGTCCCAGTTGACCAGGCGCTTACCGCGGTAGATCAGATCTTCTTTGTACAGGCGGACAAAGACTTCTTTTACGGCGTTGGACAGGCCTTCGTCCATGGTGAAGCGCTCGCGCTCCCAGTCCACGGAGTTGCCCAGGCGGCGCATCTGACGGGTAATGGTGCCGCCGGATTCCGCTTTCCACTGCCAGATTTTATCGATAAAGGCGTCGCGACCGTAGTCGTGGCGGGTTTTACCTTCTTCGGCGGCAATCTTACGCTCAACCACCATCTGGGTAGCGATGCCCGCGTGGTCGGTACCGGCCTGCCACAGGGTGTTTTTACCCTGCATGCGCTGGTAGCGAATCATGGTATCCATGATGGTTTGCTGGAAGGCATGACCCATATGCAAACTGCCGGTGACGTTCGGCGGCGGGATCATGATGCAGAAACTTTCCTGGCTTTCGTCGCCATTGGGTTTGAAATAGCCCTGCTTTTCCCAGTGCTCGTAAAGCGGCTGTTCGATATCTTGGGGGTTGTATGTCTTTTCCATTATTTCCAGGTTGCCGTGTTCAGGTTGAAACCAGCCATGCGGTACGCTTTATAGCGTTCGCGCGCCAGTTGTTTCAAAGAATCTTCATAAGGGACGAAGTCTATCACTTCTGTGAAAGCGGTGGCAAAATCTGCAAAGTTTAGCCGCAGGCTAATCAGAATATCCCGCGGGCTGCTGTTGCGCTTTTGCGGCCAGGCAATCTCCACCGGCGCGCCGCCGCGCGGACCTTCTCCCGCCAGATTATGCGGAACGAAACTTTCCGCGGGTCGAGCCCAGAGCGCTTCGTCCAGACGAATGGCCTGCTGCTCATCTTCACAGGCGATGAGTACCCGCTTGCCGCTGCGCCAACGTTCTGCGGCAATGTCACACACCAGTTGTTCAACGGCGCTCAGGCCGTCTTGTTGCGTATCATTGTCCAGAAGATAGAACGTTGCGTTTTTCATATATGGGGCTTCTTGTGGTGACTTTAAATGCTTAAGCCGGGCGGCGCTACGCTGACCCGGCCTATAAACGGCATCTTTTCGTTGGCCCGGCAAGCGTAACGCCACCGGGCATCAGACGGCAATTACTCTTCGCCGGTAAATCCGGCGCGATTAAGCAGGAACTGCGACAGCATTGCCACCGGACGACCGGTCGCGCCTTTGGCTTTCCCGGAACGCCACGCGGTACCGGCGATATCCAGGTGCGCCCAGTTGTACTTGCGGGTAAAGCGCGCCAGGAAGCAGCCCGCGGTAATCGCCCCGCCGGGACGGCCGCCGATATTGGCCATATCCGCAAAGTTAGACTCCAGCTGCTCCTGGAACTCGTCGCCAAGCGGCAGACGCCATGCGCGATCGCCCGCCAGTTCGGACGCGCCGATCAGCTCGTGGGCCAGCGGGTTGTGGTTCGACATCAGACCGGTGATGTGGTGGCCCAGCGCAATCACGCAGGCGCCGGTCAGCGTGGCCACGTCGATAACGGTTTCCGGCTCGAAGCGCTCAACGTAGGTCAGCACATCGCACAGCACCAGACGCCCTTCGGCATCGGTGTTCAGCACTTCCACCGTTTGCCCGGACATCGTGGTCAACACGTCGCCTGGACGATAGGCGCGGCCGCCCGGCATGTTTTCACATCCGGCCAGCACGCCGACAACGTTCAGCGGTAGCTGAAGTTCGGCAACCATACGCATCACGCCGTACACCGCCGCCGCGCCGCACATGTCGTATTTCATCTCGTCCATGCCTTCGGAAGGCTTGATGGAGATGCCGCCGGAGTCAAAGGTCAGACCTTTACCCACCAGCACGATAGGGCGCGCGTCTTCCGCCGGGTTACCTTTATATTCGATAACCGACATCAGCGATTCATTTTGCGAACCGTTGCCGACCGCCAGATAGGAGTTCATTCCCAGCTCTTTCATCTGCTGTTCGCCGATAACGCGGGTAATGACGTTCTTACTGTAGGTATCGGCCAGCTGGCGCGCCTGAGAGGCCAGATAGGCGGCGTTACAGATGTTTGGCGGCATATTGCCGAGATCTTTCGCCGCTTTGATGCCGGCAGCAATCGCCAGACCGTGCTGAATAGCGCGTTCGCCGCTGGTCAGCTCGCGACGGGTTGGGACGTTGAAGACCATTTTACGCAGCGGGCGACGCGGCTCGCTTTTGTTGGTTTTCAACTGGTCAAAGCTGTATAGCGTCTCTTTGGCGGTCTCGACCGCCTGACGCACTTTCCAGTAGTTATTGCGGCCTTTGACGTGCAGCTCGGTCAGGAAGCAGACGGCTTCCATTGAGCCGGTATCATTCAGCGTATTGATTGTTTTCTGAATGACCTGCTTGTACTGACGTTCATCCAGCTCGCGCTCTTTGCCGCAGCCAATAAGCAGAATGCGCTCTGACAGAATGTTCGGCACATGGTGCAGCAATAAAGTCTGGCCAGGTTTGCCTTCCAGCTCGCCGCGACGCAGCAGGGCGCTGATATAACCGTCGCTAATTTTATCAAGCTGTTCGGCGATGGGGGAGAGGCGACGTGGTTCAAAGACGCCGACCACGATACAGGCGCTCCGCTGCTTCTCCGGGCTACCGCTTTTTACACTGAACTCCATGCACTATGCTCCTGAATCTTAAAGACAACAGTGGTGGCTACAGATATACTCGTCGTCTTTCAAGTTGCAGATGCGTTGGCTGCGCCTGCTCACCCCTGTCACTTACCTGATGTAAGCTCCGGGGCTTCACAGTCTTGCCGCCTGCCTGCAACTCGAAATCCATAGAGTATAGAAATTGAAAGCTTTCGTAACTCATGTCCGCTGTTGTGGTGACTTCGTGTTAATCTTAACGTTATTACGGCCTTGGTTCGTCAGAAAAGATCCTGATACGCAGAACCAGCGAGTCATTTAATCTTAGCGATGTTTTCGACGACCAAAGAGAATAAATGACGTTTAAGCCATGAAACAAGCAATTTTCCTGCAATAAAACGGGTTTTTACGGGCGTATTTATAGTGATAATCATAAGATATCTGGTTCGTGAGACGCTGAAAAGCCAGTTGGCGATCCTATTCATCCTGCTGCTCATTTTCTTTTGTCAGAAACTGGTCAGGATCCTCGGCGCCGCTGTTGATGGCGATATCCCGACAAATCTGGTGCTCTCGCTGTTAGGGCTGGGCGTACCTGAAATGGCGCAGCTTATTCTGCCCCTGAGTTTATTCCTCGGGCTGCTGATGACGCTGGGCAAACTGTATACCGAAAGCGAAATTACGGTGATGCACGCCTGCGGCCTGAGTAAAGCCGTGCTGGTGAAAGCCGCCATGATCCTGGCGCTCTTTACGGGCGTCGTCGCGGCGGTCAACGTGATGTGGGCCGGCCCCTGGTCTTCTCGGCACCAGGATGAAGTGCTGGCGGAAGCGAAAGCGAACCCCGGCATGGCGGCGCTGGCTCAGGGCCAGTTCCAGCAGGCCAGCGACGGCAGCGCGGTGCTGTTTATTGAGAACGTCAACGGCAACCGCTTCAGCGACGTTTTCCTTGCTCAGCTGCGGCCGCGAGGCAACGCGCGCCCGTCGGTGGTGGTCGCGGATACCGGCGAGCTCTCGCTGCGTAAAGACGGCTCGCAGGTGGTGACCATGAATCAGGGCACCCGCTTTGAAGGCACCGCGATGCTGCGCGACTTCCGCATTACCGACTTCAAAAACTATCAGGCGATAGTCGGCCATCAGGCGGTGGCCTCCGACCCGAACGATACCGAGCAGATGGATATGCGCACCCTGTGGCATACCGATACCGATCGCGCCCGGGCGGAGCTGCACTGGCGCTTCACGCTGGTGGCAACGGTGTTCATCATGGCCCTGATGGTGGTGCCGCTCAGCGTGGTGAACCCGCGCCAGGGCCGCGTGCTGTCGATGCTGCCGGCGATGCTGCTCTATCTGGTGTTTTTCCTGCTGCAAACGTCGATTAAATCGAGCGGCGGTAAAGGCAAAATGGATCCGATGGTCTGGATGTGGGCGGTAAACCTGCTCTATTTCTCGTTGGCCGTGCTGTTGAACCTGTGGGATACGGTGCCGATGCGCCGCTTCCGTGCCCGTTTTAACAAAGGAGCGGCGTGATGCAGGCGTTTGGGGTACTTGACCGTTATATCGGTAAGACGATTTTCAATACCATCATGATGACCCTGTTCATGCTGGTTTCCCTCTCGGGCATCATCAAGTTTGTCGACCAGCTGAAAAAGGCCGGGCAGGGCAACTATGATGCGCTGGGGGCCGGAATCTACACGATTCTCAGCGTGCCGAAAGATATCCAAATCTTCTTCCCGATGGCGGCGCTGCTCGGCGCGCTGCTGGGGCTGGGGATGCTGGCGCAGCGCAGCGAACTGGTGGTGATGCAGGCTTCCGGCTTTACCCGTTTGCAGGTGGCGCTGTCGGTGATGAAAACCGCGATTCCGCTGGTGCTGCTGACCATGGCGATGGGCGAGTGGGTTGCCCCGCAGGGCGAGCAGATGGCGCGTAACTATCGTGCTCAGCAGATGTACGGCGGTTCGCTGCTTTCCACTCAGCAGGGGCTATGGGCGAAAGACGGCCATAACTTTGTGTATATCGAGCGGGTAAAAGGCAACGATGAGCTGGGCGGGGTGAGCATTTACGCCTTTAACGACCAGCGCCGCTTACAGTCCGTTCGCTATGCCGCTTCGGCAAAGTTCGACACTGAGAATAAGCTCTGGCGGCTGTCGCAGGTGGATGAATCCAACCTGACTGACCCGAAACAGGTCACCGGAACGCAGACGGTCAGCGGGACCTGGAAGACCAACCTGACGCCGGACAAGCTCGGCGTGGTGGCGCTGGACCCGGACGCGCTGTCCATCAGCGGCCTGCACAACTATGTTACCTATCTGAAGTCCAGCGGTCAGGATCCGGGCCGCTATCAGCTCAATATGTGGAGCAAAATCTTCCAGCCGCTGTCGGTGGCGGTGATGATGCTGATGGCGCTGTCGTTTATCTTCGGCCCGCTGCGTAGCGTACCGATGGGCGTCAGAGTGGTGACCGGGATCAGCTTCGGCTTTATCTTCTACGTGCTGGACCAGATTTTCGGCCCGCTCACCCTGGTGTACGGCATTCCGCCGATTATCGGCGCGCTGTTGCCGAGCGCCAGCTTCTTCTTGCTGAGCCTCTGGCTGATGATGCGTAAAACCTGACGTCACGCGCCCCCTTTCTGAATTCAGAAAGGGGGCTTTTTTTAGCGTTTCCGCCCGCCAAGTAAGCTTCCCAGCATTCCCCTGACTATCTGGTTGGTGACCTGACGCACCGCGCTCCTGGCCGCCGTTTGCACAATGCCGTCGCGTTTGCCGCCGCGCGGCCCGGTGGTGCCGAACAGAATGTCTTTGAGCCCGCCGAGCAGACCGTCGTCATCGCCGTTTTGCTGGCCTTTTGCGGGCGGTGATTGCTGCTGCTCCGTTGTGCTCTGAACGCCCTGTTGCAGCATTTCAAAGGCCGATTCACGGTCGATCTCTTCTTCATATTTTCCGTACAGCGCCGAGTGGTTAAGCAGCCCGTTACGTTCGTCATCGGTGACCGGCCCCATACGCGAGCAGGGTGCGATAACCATCGCGCGTTCCACTATCGAAGGGCTGCCTTTCTCATCAAGAAAGGAGATCAGCGCCTCGCCGGTGCCCAGCTCCTGGATCGCCTGTTCGGTACTGAACGCGGGATTCGCGCGCATGGTCTGCGCGGCGGTTTTTACCGTTTTTTGGTCTTTCGGCGTGAAGGCGCGCAGGGCGTGCTGCACGCGATTACCCAGCTGACCGAGAACCGCATCGGGAATGTCCGCCGGGTTTTGTGAAACAAAATAGACCCCGACGGCTTTAGAACGAATCAGGCGAATGACCTGCTCGATTTTATCCAGCAGCACCTGCGGCGCATCGTTAAACAGCAGATGCGCTTCATCAAAGAAAAAGACCAGCTTTGGCTTCTCCTGGTCACCGGCCTCCGGCAGGCGTTCGTAAAGCTCGGAGAGCATCCACAGCAGGCTGGCGGCGTACAGCTTCGGCATCTGGTAAAGCTTTTCGGCGCTCAGGATATTAATCACCCCTTTACCCTCAGCGTCGACGCGCATCCAGTCCTGGATATCGAGCATAGGTTCGCCGAAAAAGTGCTCCGCGCCCTGCTGCTCCAGGGTTAATAATCCGCGCTGAATCGCCCCAACGGAGGCGCTGCTGATGTTGCCGTACTGGTTCTGAAACGCTTTGGCGTTGTCGCCAATGTATTGGGTTATGGCGCGCAGGTCTTTAAAGTCGAGCAGCAGCAGCCCGCGATCGTCGGCGATACGGAAGATGATATTCAGCACCCCGTACTGAACCTCATTGAGGTTGAGCAGGCGAGCCAGCAGCAGCGGCCCGAGATCGGAAACCGTGGCGCGAACCGGGTGGCCTTTTTCGCCAAAAATATCCCATAGCACCACCGGATTGGCGTGCGGCTGCCAGTCCGTTGCGCCGATTTTTTCCAGACGCGCCTGCAGCTTTTCCGAACTTTGGCCCGACTCGGCGATACCGGTGAGGTCGCCTTTCACATCGGCCATAAATACCGGAACGCCGATTTCCGAGAAAGACTCCGCCAGCTTTTGCAGAGTGACGGTTTTACCGGTCCCCGTGGCGCCGGTAATCAAGCCGTGGCGGTTGGCCATAGCGGGCAGTAAATGCAGCTGTTTATCCAGCGTGCGTGCAATCAGCAGAGGTGAGCTCATGAGCGATTTCTCCATTTATCCTGCTGCGAGTATAGGCAACCTGATAGCAAAAGGAGGGAAATCACGCACACCTTCGCTTATTCACGTCAGGCGCAGTGGCGCTGAATTAACGCGATGCTCTGCTCGATTTCGCGGCGGATATCGTCTTCGCTCCAGTTTGCCAATTCCGGCGCGAAGGGTTCGAACGCATACACGCCCTGATAGCCGCGCGCCTCCAGGTTTTTGACCTGCTCGCAGCTTTGCAGCTGGTCTTTTGCGGTCAGCATGATGCGCTCATTGTCGGTAAGGGCTTCGCGCGGGCGGGTATCCTCTACGCCGGAAAGATGGACCAGACCGATTTCGCCGATATCCACCTGGTTAAACTCCTGCTCCGCCTGCGGATAAAGATGATGATGGAAGGTATCTATCAGCAGCTTAAACGGCACCCGCGCGTCGTGGATCAGCGTTTGCGCCTGCGCCGAGGAGCGGAGCGAGCTCTGCGGGAAACCGAGCGGCTCCACCAGCCCCTGAATACCGTAGAAGGCGAATAGCGGCGCCAGGTCACGCAGGGCGTTAAGGGTTTCGCTCGCCGGAACCTCGGTACCATCGTTCAGCGGGCACAGCACCAGCGATTTGGCACCAACGGCTTTGGCTTCTTTCAGCAATGACTCCGTCAGGCTACGAACCTCTGCGGTGCGGCAGTTGAAGGGGTAGACCGCATTGATAGTGAGGATCTCGATATGGTAGCGGTCAGCCAGCTCCCGCACCTGCTGGTGGCTCAGGTCGTCGGTTACTTTTCCGCTGGGGAGGTCGTTACGTAGCTCGACTTTGTTCAGCCCCAGGCTGTTCACCAGCCGGAAAAAGGCCTCAATGCTGAGTGACGGGGCGATCTTGCGGTTGATGCAGAAACGTTGCGATGCAATAGCCATTTTGACTCTCCAGAAATGTAGGGATCGGATTCGTTCGAATGCCTCATAGTCAAAACATTTATTCCAAAATTAGCAATGTATGAAATGGTGATTTTTTGAGCCGACTCGCAAAATATTTTTCTGCTGCGTTTTAAAGGGCACGGGTTGCAGGTGGCGCTAAAGCTCAACTCTTTTTATCGTGCTTTAGTCCGCAAGCCGGCAATTTCTTACACGAAATTGCGACCATCATCACCAAAATAGAATTTCACTAGTCATCAATATTGAAATATTAATTTCATTTTACTACGGTTACAGCACAGCAGATCCAGTAATGGGCCGTACTGCGTTGGCCCCCGATACCCCATACAGATGAGGCGAGAGCATGACTATCACAGGAAACTTTATTGGCGGGAAAACCGTTACCAGCGGCAGCAGCAAAACAATGCCGGTTTTCGACCCCGCGACGGGCAAAGTGGTCCGCGAAGTCACGTTATCGACCGCGCAGGAAGTCTCTGACGCCATTCAGGTGGCGCGTGATGCTTTTGAAAGCTGGTCGCGCACCACGCCGCTGCGCCGCGCCCGCGTGATGTTCAATTTTAAAATGTTACTGGAACAGCACGCTGAAGAGCTGGCGGGGATTATCGTCAGCGAACACGGTAAAGTGTTTTCCGACGCGATGGGGGAGCTGACGCGCGGCATGGAAGTCGTTGAGTTTGCCTGCGGTATTCCGCACCTGATCAAAGGGGAGTTCTCATCGGATGTCGGCACCGGCGTTGATAGCTATTCTCTGATGCAGCCGCTGGGCGTGGTAGCGGGCATTACGCCGTTCAACTTCCCGGCGATGGTACCGATGTGGATGTTCCCGCTGGCGCTGGCCTGCGGCAACAGCTTTGTCCTGAAGCCGCCAGCGCTGGCGCCTACTGCCGCGGTGCGTCTGGCGGAATTGCTGAAACAAGCGGGTCTGCCGGATGGCGTCTTTAACGTCGTGCACTGCAGCAACGAAGATGCCGAGCAGCTATACCGGGACCCGCGGATCGCGGCGGTAAGCTTTGTCGGATCTTCCGGCGTGGCGGAGCATATTTATAAAACCGCCAGCGCTTATGGCAAGCGGGTACAGGCGTTTGGTGCGGCGAAAAACCACGCGATTGTGATGCCGGATGCCGATCTTGATGCCACCGTGAATGCCATTATGGGCGGCGCGTTCGGCTCGGCGGGCGAGCGCTGCATGGCGCTGCCGGTGGTGGTTGCCGTGGGTGATGAAACGGCGGATAAACTGATTGCGCGCCTGAAGCCGCTGGTGGAATCCCTGAAGGTTGGGCCGGGCTGTATGCGCGGAAAAGAAGAGAACGAAATGGGGCCGGTCGTCTCCGATACCCATCAGAAAAAAGTGCTGGGATATATTGATAAAGGGGTTAGCGAGGGGGCGACGCTGGTGGTTGACGGACGCAAGCCGCAGGTGCCCGGGTTTGAAGAGGGATACTACGTCGGCGGAACGCTGTTCGACAACGTCACGCCGGAGATGACTATCTGGCGCGAAGAGATTTTTGGCCCGGTGCTGGGGATTGTTCGCGTGGCGGATTACCACAGCGCGCTGGAGCTGGTGAACAGCCATGAGTTCGGCAACGGTAGCGCCGTCTTTACCAGCAACGGCCACACCGCGCGTGAATTTGTCCATGATGTCCAGGCCGGAATGGTTGGGGTCAACGTACCGGTACCCGTTCCAATGGCCTTCCATAGCTTTGGCGGCTGGAAACGCTCCGTATTCGGCGCACTGAACGTCCATGGCCCGGACGGCGTGCGCTTCTATACGCGTATGAAAACCGCCACCGTCCGCTGGCCGCAGGGTCAGCAAACCGTATCTGAATTCAGTATGCCGACGTTAGGCTAATCGGCGAAGGAGAGCGCCATGTCTTTACTGGCTAAAGCAAAAAAAGAAGGGCAGATTCAGCACATCACCCCGCAGAGCGCGGGGTGGAAGTACATTGGTTTTGATGTCTGGATGTTAAAGAAAGGGCAAACCGTCACCCTGGAAAGCGGCGATCGCGAACTGTGCCTGGTGCTGGTTGCCGGCCTGGCTTCGGTAAAAACCACGCAGGCGGATTTCCCGAACCTCGGCCAGCGTATGTCGCCGTTTGAGCGGACGCCGCCCTGGTCAGTCTACGTGCCGCCGCAGGATAAAGTCGAAGTGACGGCAGATTCTGACCTCGAGCTGGCCGTATGCAGCGCCCCGGGTAAAGGAACCTTCCCTGCACGGGTTATCTCCCCGCAGGACGTGGGCGTAGAGCATCGCGGTAAAGGGCGTAACCAGCGGCTGGTGCACAATATTCTGCCGGATAGCGCGCAGGCGGACTGCCTGCTGGTGGTGGAGGTTTACACCGAGGAAGGGGCGACCAGCTCATGGCCGTCGCACAAGCATGATACGGCACTGCCGGGCCAGGAAACCCAGCTGGAAGAGACCTACTACCACCGTTTCGATCCGCCGCAGGGTTTTGCCTTCCAGCGCGTCTATACCGATGACCGCAGCCTTGATGCCTGCATGGCCCCCTACAACCACGATGTGGTCATGGTGCCGCGCGGCTACCATCCGGTGGCGGCGATTGCCGGATATGACAGCTACTATCTGAACGTGATGGCCGGTCCGGATCGCAAATGGATGTTTACCTGGGAAGAGGATCACGCGTGGATCAATAGCCCTGATTATCCCCGCCACGATTAGCATCGGTTGAGGATAAAAAGGCCGGTTAGCCATGCTAGCCGGCCTTTTTGATCCTGTTACCCGAATAAGATCGTCGTCGCAACTCTGCCACATCCCCGGCTCGCGCTGCGCTTAGCCGGGCTACTGGTTTACCGTCGTCTGCGGACAAGTAGCCCGGGTAAGACGTTTATGTCGCCATCCGTAGACATGAAAAATTTAAGCCAGCTGCACCCCGGCTCGCGCTGCGCTTAGCCGGGCTACGGGTTTACCGTCGTCTGCGGACAAGTAGCCCGGATAAGACGTGTACATTGCCATCCGGGAGTCATGAAAAACTTAAGCCAGCTGCACCCCGGCTCGCGCTGCGCTTAGCCGTGCTACGGGTTTACCGTCGTCTGCGGACAAGTAGCCCGGATAAGACGTTTACGTCGCCATCCGGGAAGCATGAAAAACTTAAGCCAGCTGCTTCGTCTCTGCATCTTTGCTGCTGTTCAGCGCCAGCGAGACCGCCAGCGTCTGGGCCAGGCACAGCGAGGCCACCTGCGAGCGGAAACCATCAACCTGCGCCTCGCGCACCACAAAGCAGACGTCGCTGAAGGCCGCCAGCGGGCTGACCTGGCTGTCGGTAATCGCTATCTGTCGTGCTTTACGCTGCGCGCCGAGCTCCACCAGTTCAACCACTTCCCGCGCATACGGAGAGAAGCTCACCGCCACCACGACATCTTTCGGCCCGACCAGGCTCAGTTGCTCGGTAAACATGCCGCCCAGACCGTCAATCAGGAACGCTTTACGGTCCAGATGGCGCAGGGCGTAGGTCAGATAGGAGGCGACGCTAAAAGAGCGGCGCAGGCCAATAACGTAGATATTCTCAGCTTCCGCCAGCAGCGCGACCGCGCGCTGCAGATCGTCGCCGGAGGTCTGCATCGCCAGCTGCTGCAGCGCCTGGGTATTGACCATGGTGAACATATTCAGGATTTCGGTCGGCGTTTCCGGCGGGGTTGCGTCATCCGTGGTGGTCTGGCGGAACAGACGCGCGCGCTCGGTATAGTTAGCCGTCTCTTCCATCAGATGCTGCTTGAACATCTGCTTCATTTCGTTGAAGCCGCTAAAACCAAAGGCGTTAGCGAAGCGGATCAGCGTGGAAGGGGGGACGTCAGCTTGTTGCGCGATAGAGGCCACGGTGTCGAAAGCCACGCTATTGCTGTTATCGAGAATATAGCGGGCTACCTGTTTCAGGCGTTTGCTTAACGTGTCGTAGCGACGCCTGATTTCATCCTGCAAGATGGTAAGTTGGGTCGGATTATTGGCCATAGATTGCGCTCTGAGAAAATGAAAGGAATATAATTTCCAGTGTATCAAATGAAGCGAATTTTTCATTTACTACGATGAAATACGCGATTCATTTCACGAAGATCCAGAAAAAAGCCCGCATCTTCTGAAGAGGATGCGGGCCTGGGCGGAATCAGCCGCGGGCTTCTCGCCAGTAGCCGATGAGCGTGAGGTAGTTGCGTTTCACTTCGTTAATCAGCGCCTCGTCGCTGAGCTCTCCCTGCATCCAGCGCCGTGAAGGCTGGCCAAAAATGGTGCGTCCTACGGCAAAACCTTTGATCATCGGATGCTTCGCCGCTTCGGCAAAACCGGCGCGCAGACGGTCCGAAGGGGCGTCCAGGCCGAGGATTAAGATCCCGCGGCACCAGCTATCTTCGCGCGCGATCAGTTTGCCAATCCTTTCCCATTCCGCGCTCGACAGCGGCGGCAGCTTCCACCAGTCCGGCTGGATGCCCAACTGATAGAAGTGCTCCAGCATGTCGTGGTAGTGGCGTTCATCTTTATCCGGGCCGTTTTCCGGCAGGATGATTTCCAGCAGCAGCTCATGCCCGGACTTGTTGCACGCCTGCCAGACCTCCAGCAGCAGCGCATCCTGTTCGGCGCGCAGCTCGGCCGGATCGGCCGGATGATAGAAGACCAGGCATTTCACCACGTGCTCCAGCGGCCAGTCGATCAGCTGGGAACCGATGTTGCCATGTTCCAGGCGCAGCGGGCGCGAGCTCGGCATTTCAATCGGTCGACCAATCCACCAGCCCTTGCCGGTGATAGCATTGAGCGAGCGCTGGCCGTAGGTGCCATCGGCGAGGATGCCGCTGCGACCGTCAAGACCGGCTTCGTCTGCGGCGGCTTCCGCGGCCGCCAGCAGCAGCAGCTTCAGCTGCGGAATGCAGGATTCATCACGCCCGGTTTCCAGCGCCAGGTCTGCCAGCTGTTTACGGTGGTCAAAGGCGAAAATGCACAGCTCCGGCCACGCCTGGCGGCGGCTGGTGACGCGATGGAGATGGTTGAGACGATCGTCGATATCCGGACGCGGCACCGATTCTGCCCGCGACAGATAGTCGTCAAGCTCGGCTTTGGTCGGCATTGCGGGCGCGCAGCCGTGGCGTGAAACCACCAGCGCGCCGCAGGCGTTAGCGTAGCGGCAGGCCTGCTCCCAGCCTTCATCGTTAAGCCAGCCGCGCAGCAGGCCGGACATAAAGGCATCGCCCGCGCCCAGGACGTTAAGCACGTCTACGCGTACGCCCTGCTGCAGCGGCACGCTATCCCAGCTGTCGGGAATAGCGCCTTCCAGCACCACGCAGCCCATCGGACCGCGCTTGCAAACCAGCGTCGCTTTCGTGGCGTTACGCACGTTTTTCAGCGCGGTCAGGGTATCGGTGCTGCCGCCGGCAATATGAAACTCCTCTTCTGTCCCCACCACTAAATCGAACAGATGCAGGACTTCCTGCAGCTGGCTGGTCACCTGGCCGGATTCAATGAAACGCGTTTCACCGTCGCCTAAAGACGTTAACCCCCAAAGCACCGGACGATAGTCGATATCCAGCGCGGTACGCAGGCCGTGACGGCGGGCGTACTCCAGCGCCTTCAGCACCGCTTCGCGCGTGTTGGCGTGCGAAAGGTGGGTGCCGGTTACCGCCAGCGCCCGGGAAGAGGCGATGTACTCTTCCTTAATATCTTCTGGCGAAAGGGCCATGTCGGCGCAGTTATCGCGGTAAAAAATCAGCGGAAACGTCTCCTGATCTTTAATCCCCAGCATCACTAACGCCGTCAGGCGCTGCTTATCGGTGATCAGATATTCGGTATCGACGCCGGCGCGGCTCAGGGTTTCGCGTAGAAAACGACCATTATGCTCATCGCCCACGCGAGCGAGCATTGCCGATTTTAATCCCTGAATGGCGGTGCCGAAGGCGACGTTGCCGGAAGAGCCACCCAGGTATTTAGAAAAACTGGCGACATCTTCCAGCCTCGCGCCAATCTGCTGGGCATAGAGATCGACTGCCACCCGGCCAATACAGATGACGTCGAGTCGCTTTACTGCTGCATTCATAGCTAGGGTTTCCTTTTGCATTTCTGCTGTACGGAAGAGTCGGGATACCGACAGCGTCTCCGAAAACAGCCTGAGGGTTATTGGTTATCTCTAGTTTGAGAAATAAATATTTCATTTGCAAACTAGATCGAAATTAAAAAACCAAAAATGTGAGGGATATACCACTATGCCGCGCTGAGCCTCATTCTGCCTCGGATCCTGGGCTGCGGCTGAAAGTTGAACCAGAGCCCGTTTAGATGCGGTCTTTACCTATGATTTTTAAGGGGATATTAAGAGGTGGGCCGCGTAATTTGCGCGTTATCCCGTATACAGGATGCGAATGAAACGGGTGAAATGCATAGAGAGTTTGATCGCTCTCGCAAAATGAAATATTTCTTCTGTATTTCTATTTAATGAAAAAAATGTTTGCCTATAATCCAGAAGTATTCCAGTGACGTTAACGATTTCCCTGACTCATCGCTGTATCGCTGTGCAGGGCAAAACGCGAACCCACACGCAAATACTGAACAATAAGGATTGGGCAACATGGGCAAACTGAGACTGACAATGGCGCAGGCGCTGGTGAAGTTCCTGGATAACCAGTACCTGGAAGTCGATGGCGAAGAGCATAAGTTCGTCAAAGGCATCTTTGCTATCTTTGGCCACGGCAACGTGCTGGGAATGGGCCAGGCCCTTGAACAAGATAGCGGTGAAATGCGGGTCTATCAGGGGCGTAACGAGCAAGGGATGGCGCATGTCGCCACCGGTTTTGCCAGACAGTCCCTGCGTCGTCAGATTATTGCCTGCACCTCCTCCATTGGCCCCGGCGCGGCGAATATGATTACCGCTGCCGCCACCGCGACCGCCAACCGCATCCCGCTGCTGCTGCTGCCGGGCGATGTGTTTGCGACCCGCCAGCCTGACCCGGTGCTGCAGCAAATCGAACAGAGCCACGATCTCAGCATTACCACTAACGACGCGTTTCGCGCGGTGAGTAAATACTGGGATCGCATCACCCGTCCGGAACAGCTGATGAGCGCCTGCATCAACGCCATGCGCGTGTTGACCGACCCGGCGGAAACCGGTGCGGTCACGCTCTGTCTGCCGCAGGATGTCCAGGGCGAAGCCTGGGATTATCCGGAATCCTTCTTTACCCGCCGGGTACACCGCCTTGATCGCCGCCCGGCCAGCGCCGCGCAGCTGGCGGATGCCGTGGCGGCGATTAAAGCCAGCCGTAAGCCGCTGATCGTCTGCGGCGGCGGGGTGAAATACTCCGGCGCCGGCGAGGCGTTGACCCGTTTTGCCGAGCGCTACGGCGTGCCGTTTGCCGAAACCCAGGCGGGTAAAGGCAGCGTTGTCTCTTCGCATCCGTATAACGTGGGCGGCGTCGGCGAAACCGGCTGCCTGGCGGCGAACCTGCTGGCGAAAGAGGCGGATCTGGTCATCGGTCTCGGCACGCGTTTCAGCGATTTCACCACCTCGTCAAAATGGATTTTCCAGCAC
Source organism: Klebsiella sp. GW_Kp182 (assembly GCF_040062275.1). Lineage (NCBI taxonomy): Bacteria > Pseudomonadati > Pseudomonadota > Gammaproteobacteria > Enterobacterales > Enterobacteriaceae > Klebsiella > Klebsiella sp. GW_Kp182. The sequence continues at coordinate 57,848 of NZ_JBEAFQ010000010.1, forward strand.
CCGGGCGTGCGCTTCCTCAATATTAACGTCAGCAACTTCGACGCCTGGAAGCTGGATGGCATCCCGATGCTGGCGGATGCTCGCGAAGCCCTCACTGCCCTGGACGACGCCCTGTCCGGCGAATCCTGGCAGGCTGGCTGGGGCGAGCAGATTGAAAGCGTGCAGAGCCGCCAGCTGAAAGAGACCCAGCGCGTTTACCAGGCGGTCTGGCAGGAAACCGCTTTCGTCCCGGAAATCGACGACCATCTGGATCGGGAATCGGTGTATCGCGAATTTCGCCAGATAACCGACTCCACCCTGACGCAAAGCAGCGTCCTTGGCGTACTCAACGAAACGCTGCCGGCGGATGCGGTGATTGTGGCGGCGGCGGGGAGCCTGCCGGGAGACCTGCAGCGCGTCTGGCGCAACCGGGCCACCAACACCTATCACGTGGAATACGGCTACTCCTGCATGGGGTACGAAGTCAGCGCCGCGCTGGGCGTGAAGTTAGCCCAACCGCAAAGCGAGGTCTATTCGCTGGTCGGCGACGGCTCGTTCATGATGCTGCACTCCGAGCTGGTGACCTCCCTGCAGGAGCGCGCGAAGATCAACATCGTGCTGCTCGACAACATGGCCAACGGCTGCATTAACAACCTGCAAATGGAGCACGGTATGGACAGCTTCGGCACCGAGTTCCGCTTCCGCTGCGCCGAATCGGGCCAGTTGCAGGGCGGCCTGGTGCCGGTAGATTTCGCCACCGTCGCTGCCGGCTACGGCTGCAAAACCTGGCGCGTCACGACGCTAGAAGAACTACGCCACGCGCTGGACGCCGCGCGCCGCGAAACCGTCAGCACCCTGATAGACATTAAAGTGCTGCCGAAAACCATGGTGCACAAATACGGCAGCTGGTGGAACGTCGGCGTCGCGCAGTCTGCGCTCTCCGAGCGGATCCGCAAGGTGGCGCAAATGATCAATGAAAAACGCGCTCAGGCGCGGGATTACTAAAACAGAACACAAACCCTGAACCCTACAAATCTCGGGAGAAAACCAACTATGTCACTCAAATTAGGTGTCATCGGTGCCGGCGCTATCGGTAAAGAGCATATCCGTCGTTGCACTCAGGTACTGCAGGGAGCCACGGTAGTGGCGGTTTCGGATATCAACGAAGAGAACGCCCGCGCCGCGGTTGCGCTGCCGGGCGTGCATGCCGAAGTGTACGCCGACGGTCATGACGTGATTAAGGCCAGCGACGTGGACGCTATTCTGGTCACCTCATGGGATCCCACCCACGAAGAGTACACCCTGGCCGCCATCGCCGCCGGGAAGCCGGTGTTCTGCGAGAAGCCGCTGGCGATGAGCGCGGAAGGCTGCCGCCGCATCGTTGATGCGGAAATGAAAGCCGGTCGCCGCCTGGTGCAGGTTGGATTTATGCGCCCTTACGACGAAGGCTATCTGGCGCTGAAAAAAGTGATCGATGACGGCGACATCGGCGCGCCGCTGATGCTGCGCTGCGCGCACCGCAACCAGTCGGTGGGCGAGGATTACATCACCAACATGGCGATCACCAACACCCTGATTCACGAGCTGGACGTTCTGCGCTGGCTGCTGAATGACGACTATGTTTCCGTACAGGTGCGCTTCCCGCGCTCCACGTCCCACACCCACGCGCGCCTGAAAGACCCGCAGATCGTGTCGTTTGAAACCAAAAAAGGCACGCTGATCGACGTGGAAGTCTTCGTGAACTGCCAGTACGGCTACGACATCCAGTGTGAAGTGGTAGGGGAAACCGGGATTGCCCGCCTGCCTGAGCCGTCGGCTGTGCAGATGCGCAAAGCCGCTAACCTGTCGACCGCTATCCTGACCGACTGGAAGGATCGCTTTATCAAAGCGTATGACGTTGAACTACAGGCCTTTATCAATGATGTTCAGGCCGGCCAGCTGCACGGCCCATCGGCGTGGGATGGCTACGCGGCGTCCGTTGCTGCCGACGCCTGTATCAAAGCCCAGGAAACCAGCGAGCCGGTTGAGGTGACGCTGCCGGAATGCCCGGCATTCTACAAACGCTAATCCCGCTTTGCTGACGGAACTTCTTTGCACAGGTAACGACGATGAAAATTGCTTTTGACGTTGATGTCATTAAAGACCTCGGGGTAACCCGAATGGTCCATCAGGTGGCGGAGTGGGGCTACAAGTACATTGAGCAATCGCCGCACCCGCAGATCAACCCGTTCTACAAGCACCCGCGCGCCAGCCGGGAAATTATGGCTGAGTACAAGCAGGCGCTGCGCGATACCGGCGTGGAACTCTCCTCGTTTATCTGCGTCTACCGCTGGTCCGGTCCGGATGAGCTGCGCCGTCAGGCGGCAGTGAAAAACTGGAAACGGCTGATCGAAATCGCGGTTGAAATGGGTGTTCAGGTGATCAACACCGAGTTCTCCGGCGATCCTAACCAGCCGGAGATTTGCGATGAGATGTTCTATCGCTCCATGGAAGAGCTGCTGCCGATTTTTGAGCGCGAAGGCATCCGCGTTGAAATTCAGGCACATCCGTGGGACTTCTGCGAAGAGAACAATGAAACCGTCGATATCGTGAAGTCGTTCCGCAGCGATAACGTTAAGTACGTTTACAGCGTCCCGCATACCTTTTTCTATGACAAAGGCGTGGGCGACGTTGAGAAGATGCTGCGCTACGCGGGAAGCGATCTCTCCCATGTGCTGATCGCGGATACCCGCAACCATACAAAACACTGCCGCTATATCGTTAACCCACCGGGCGTAGATGCCGTCGTTCACCAGCACGTGGGCGTCGGAGAAGGGGATGTTGATTTCGACGCGCTGTTCCGCACCCTGCGCGATATGAAATTTGCCGAGCAGACCTTCAAGGTCGGCGGTGAGCCGATTGTGGCCACCTCGCTGTTCGGCTACCCGGAAAAGATGAAATACCAGGCAGTGGAAACCCGTGAACTCATCGAACGTGAATTGCTGCGCCGGTAAGGCGCAGCGGCAGGAGCCCCCTACTATGAACAAAGATAACGTAAAACTGGCTATCGCCCCGATTGGCTGGACTAACGACGATATGCCGGAGCTGGGCAGCGAGAATACTTTCCAGCAAATCGTCAGCGAAATGGCGCTGGCGGGCTTTACCGGCAGCGAAGTCGGCAGCAAATATCCACGCGATCCGGCGGTTCTCAAGCCGATGCTGGATATCCGCGGCATTCAGATTTGCAACGCCTGGTTCAGCACCTTTTTTGCTAACGGCCAGCGGGAAAAGACCATTGATGAATTCGTTAACCACATGAATTTCCTGCATGCTATGGGCGCGAAAGTGATCGGCTGCTCTGAGCAGAGCGGCAGCATCCAGGGGCTGGAAAAGCCCATTCTGGAGAATGCGAAACCGTGCTTTAGCGAAGAAGAGTGGCAGCGGGTGGCGGAAGGCTATAACACCCTCGGTCGTCTGGCGGCGGAAAAGGGCATGCAGGTTTGTCTGCACCATCATATGGGCACCGGTATCCAGACGACGGCAGAGATCGACAAGTTTATGTCGCTGGTGGATGACAAAGTCTTCCTGCTCTACGACACCGGACACGCCTGGTATTCCGAAGGCGGCGAAGAGCCGATGCTGGCGATTCTGAAAAAATATCTGCCGCGCATTAACCACGTGCACCTGAAAGACGTGCGTCCGCCGGTGATCGAGCAGGTGCGTCGCGAAGGGCTCTCCTTCCTGGACGGCGTGAAGAAGGGGACCTTCACCGTGCCGGGCGACGGCGTCATTGATTTCCGTCCGGTGTTCAAGCTGCTGGACGAGCATGGCTATAAAGGCTGGATGGTGGTTGAGGCCGAGCAGGATCCGGCGCTGGCCAACCCATTCGAATACGCCGTAAAAGCGCGCAAGTATATCCGCGAGACGGCAGGAATCTAATCGTTGTTTTATTTTCAGGCCATACGTCGTATGGCCTGCTTTTTTTACCCCATCACTCAGCAGTAGCTCAAGACGTAGAACGAAAACAACACGTCGGTGAGGCCTCGGCCTCTGCATTCAGACTAGAGCAAATCTTCCCTCAAACAAGGCGGGTTACTGGAGTCTATTATGTCTAAGGAACAATATCTTACACTCAATAAAGCGTCGGGACCGAATAGCGAGACCCCGACAACGCCCTTTGTAAAAGTTGTCGCCCTGATCGCGACGCTTGGCGGTTTACTTTTTGGCTATGATACCGGGGTGATTTCCGGTGCCTTACTCTTTATGGGCACCGAGCTTCATCTTACTCCCTTTACCACCGGTCTGGTCACCAGCTCGCTGCTATTCGGCGCCGCCTTTGGCGCGCTGCTTTCTGGCAATCTGGCGAATGCGGCGGGCAGAAAGAAAATTATTCTGTGGCTGGCGGTGCTTTTTGCCATCGGCGCGATAGGCACTTCTATGGCGCCGGACGTTAACTGGATGATTTTCTTTCGCCTTATTCTCGGCGTGGCGGTCGGCGGGGCGGCGGCCACCGTACCGGTCTATATTGCCGAGATAGCTCCCGCGAATAAGCGCGGACAGCTGGTTACTTTGCAGGAGCTGATGATCGTATCCGGTCAGCTGCTGGCCTATATTTCTAATGCCACGTTCCATGAAGTCTGGGGCGGGGAAAGCACCTGGCGCTGGATGCTGGCGGTGGCGACGCTACCCGCCGTGCTGCTCTGGTTTGGCATGATGTTTATGCCGGATTCACCGCGCTGGTACGCGATGAAAGGGCGCCTGGCGGAAGCCCGTCGCGTGCTTGAGCGCACCCGGCATAAAGATGATGTTGAGTGGGAGCTGCTGGAGATCACCGAAACGCTGGATGAGCAGCGCAATCTCGGTAAGCCCCGGTTCAGCGAGATTATGACCCCGTGGTTGTTCAAGCTGTTTATGATCGGTATTGGTATAGCGGTTATCCAACAGCTTACCGGTGTAAATACCATTATGTACTATGCCCCCACGGTACTGACCTCGGTTGGTATGACTGATAATGCCGCGCTGTTTGCCACTATCGCCAATGGCGTAGTCTCAGTATTGATGACATTCGTTGGCATCTGGATGCTTGGCAAAATTGGCCGTCGCCCGATGACCATGATTGGTCAGTTCGGCTGCACCGCCTGCCTGGTTTTTATCGGTGCGGTCAGCTATCTGTTGCCGGAGACGGTTAACGGCCAGCCTGATGCGCTGCGCGCCTATATGGTTCTGGCAGGGATGTTACTGTTTCTGAGCTTTCAGCAGGGGGCGCTATCGCCAGTGACCTGGCTGCTCATGTCGGAAATATTTCCAACTCGCCTGCGCGGTATTTTTATGGGGGGGGCGGTATTTTCAATGTGGATTGCCAACTTCCTGATCTCCCTGTTCTTCCCGATACTGCTGGCGTGGTTAGGGCTTTCAGGCACCTTCTTTATCTTCGCCGGTATTGGCGTATTCGGTGCGATATTCGTGATTAAATGCGTACCGGAAACCCGCCACCGTAGTCTTGAACAAATTGAGCACTATCTGCGGGATAAGCTGGACACCAGTGAAGAAGGGCAGGCCGCCAGGGCCCGGCGAATAGTGGCTGAATCGCAGGCGGATAAAGTGTAAGGCTGATTGCCAACGGTATCTGCAATGCTGGAGCGGTGCTCAGCGGTCTGCACGGACCGGGCTAACGAGCCGTATCGAACGATCCCCTCCCCTTGAAAAGGGGGAGGGGGCACACTGCTTCCGTACGGTATTGCAGAAGATACCTCAGCTATCTGCGGGGATAGTGAGGGAAAGGCCTACTTCACTTCCGCCAGCGCGGTCTTATCGACGTAGGGCTTCATCAGCGCATCGGCCTCCTTCTGTGCCGCCTGCACCGCGGCTTCCGGGGTGATTTTGGCATCGTTGACCACCGCGGCCAGCTGGTTTTCCATCGCTTTACGCACGGCAACGGTCTCCCAGGTGGAGTACCACGGATGGGCATACTTCAGCTGTTCGAGGGCGATAGCCGCGCGCGGATCCTGCTGCAGATACGCCTTCATTTCCGGCGTATCGTAGGCGGCCTTACGCGGGGAGAAGTAGCCGGTAAAGCGGCTCCAGGCGCCGTTAACCTGCGGGCTCACCAGATACGTCAGGAACTGATACGCCGCTTTTTTCTGCGCGTCGTTGATGCCCTTGAAGCTCACCAGGCTGGCGCCGCCGATCGGCACCGCGCGCTGCTCTTTGGCCGGCAGCATCGCCACGCCCAGCTCAAAATCTTTGCTGTTCTCGCGCATAAAGCCCAGCGCGCCGGTGCTCAGCATCGCCATTCCGACTTTGCCGGAGAAGAAGCTGGCGCCGATCTGTTTCGAATTCAGCACGCCGGAAGGCATGACTTTGTCTTTATAGACCAGGTTCTGCCAGAAGCGCAGGGCGCCGATGGTGGTTGGCGTGTTGTAATAGACTTCGCCCGGATAGTCCTCGTTAAAGTATTTCCCGCCGTTGGCGCGCACCAGCGCCGAGAAGATCCAGCCGCCGTAATCATCGTTGGTCGACGGCAGCATGATCCCCCACTGGCCTTTGCTTTCGTCGGTCAGCTTTCTGGCGTCCGCCAGCAGCTCGGCCCAGGTTTGCGGCGGCTGTTTGATCCCGGCCCGATCGAACATCGTTTTGTTGTAGTAGAGGATCGGCGTCGAGTTATGGAACGGGATCGCATAGGTGGTGCCCATCACCTGGGCGTTTTTATGCATTGCGGGCCAGAACGCCTTCACCAGAAAATCCCCCGCTTTTTGATCGCCATACTGGAACAGCTCGTCCATCGGCAGGATCTCACCCTTCAGCGCCAGATCGGTGGTGAAGTTAGCGGACATAATCACCAGCGCGGGCGGCTGCCCGGCCTTCTGCGCCGATTCGGCTTTGATCTTGGTGGTGTCGTAGTTGCCGGTAAAGATCCCGCGTACTTCGACATCCTGCTGCGACTCGTTGAATTGCTTAATGACGCGGGTCATCTCCATGGTCAGCTTGCCGTCCACCGGCGCCGGAAACATGAAGTCGATCTTCTCTTTCGCCAGCGCCGCGCCGCTCAGGGCAAGGCTGAGCCCAACCGTGAGAGCGGTGAGAGGTTTAAACATGGTCTGTCTCCATCAGTAAATTATGCTGTTTCTCAGCATGAAAAAGATGCACATCGGCAGGTGAAAAGCCGAGGATCAGCGAATCGCCTTTCTCCGGCACCGCGCCGCGATGGCGACGGCTAAAGCGTAGGGTGCCGATGGGGGTGCTGACTTGGAGCAGATAATCGGCTCCCATCAGTTCTCGTTGCAGCACGGTGGCGGGCAGGCGCAGATGGCTCTCCTCCACGCGGTCGCTGATATGTTCCGGGCGAATGCCTAACCACACCCGGGATTCTTCACGGTAGCGCGGCGGCAGCGGATAGCGCAGCTCACCCAGTAATACCTCACCATCAGCGCAGGGCAGCGAGAGCAGATTCATCGCCGGAGATCCGATAAACCCGGCGACAAACAGGTTGGCCGGGTTGGCGTACAGATACTCCGGTCGCCCGACCTGCTGTACGTGGCCGCCGTTCATCACCACGATGCGGTCGGCCATCGACATCGCTTCCGTCTGGTCATGGGTGACGTAGACGGTGCTGGTTCTGAGCTGCTGGTGGAGATCCATAATGCTGTCGCGCACTTCGCTACGCAGGCGGGCGTCGAGGTTGGAGAGCGGCTCATCCATCAGGAACAGGCGCGGATTGCGCACAATCGCCCGCGCCATCGCCACCCGCTGCCGCTGGCCACCGGAGAGCTTCGCCGGTTTGCGATCGAGCAGGGTATCCAGCTGCAGCATCTGCGCGACTTTATCCACCCGCGGCTGCCAGCTGGTCTTCTCCTCTTTGCGCACCTTCATACCGAAGGTGATGTTGTCGCGCACCGACAGGTGCGGAAACAGCGCATAGTTCTGGAAGATCATCGCGAAGTTGCGCTCTCTGGGCGACATTTCGGTGATGTTCTCATCGTGCAGCCAGATCTCCCCCTCGCTGACCGGCTCCAGCCCGGCGAGCAGGCGCAGCAGGGTGCTTTTACCGCAGCCGGATGGGCCCACCAGCACCACGAATTCCCCTTCGCGAATATCCAGCGACAGGGCGCTGAGGGCCGGTTTACCGTCAAACTGTTTACTGATGTTTTGCAGACTAAGCATGGCGTTTAGCAATCTTCCGTTGGGCAGCTGATATTTTCGTCGTACATCCACGGTCCGGCGTAGTGGGTCAGAGGGTGCTGATAGCTCACCCACTGCTCGTCGACCTGGCGATGCATCAGGCACGACGCCGGAGAGAGGTCGTAATACGGACGAGTATCTTCATGAAAGTAGGGCACCTGGTGGACGGTTCCCGGGATGGTGGAGATGATGGCCTGGCGATACTGGGTCATGGTCAGGCTGTGGTTATGGCCGCAGAAAATGCGCGTCAGCGACGGGAAACGCTCAACCAGCGCCAGCAGACGATGGCCGTTTTCGCAGGCGATAGGGTCCATCTGCGCGTTGCCCAGCGGCAGCGGCGGATGATGCATAAACACCGTCGCCGGTTTATCGCCGCCATCAAACAGCTGGGCTTCCAGCCACTTGATGGTTTCCTCGGTCAGCCAGCCTTTCGACGTACCCGCCCGGCTGGAGTCGATAAACAGCAGGCGAGTGGCAAAATCGTCTACCGCGTAGTGCATGTTTTGCGCGTCGCGGCCGAGCTGCGGGCACAGCGGATTCAGGTATTCCAGAAACAGCGCTTTATCGTCGTGGTTGCCGGGAATGAGATACAGCGGATAGTTCAGGCTGCCGAGGATCTGGCGGGCGACCTCATACTCTTCCGGGCGGCCGCAGTTGACGATATCGCCGCTCACCACCACCGCGTCCGGACGCTCCTGCAGGGCATTCAGCTGGGAGACGACGTCGGCATTGGCGGCGTTGACGTCAATAAAGCCGTACAGCTTCTGGCCGCGGCTGCGGAAATGGGTATCGGAAATTTGCGCTAACAGCATGAAGAGCTCCTTATTTTATCCCGGAGAAGCCGAAGCTTCGCAGGAACTGTTTCTGGAAGAAGATGAACGCCAGCATCAGCGGCAGGCAGACCATCAGCGTGCCGGCGCCGATGATGCCCCACTGACCGCCGGATTCTGCGCCCATGGCGAACGAGACCAGCCCCACGGTCAGCACCTGTTTGTCCGGGTCGTTCAGCATCATCAGCGGCCACAGATACTCGTTCCAGTGGTAGGTAATGCTGACGGTGGCGAAGGCCAGCACCGACGGCCAGGACATCGGCAGCAGCACGCGGAACAGCACCTGCCACCAGCGACAGCCCTCCATCAGCGCCGCCTCTTCCAGCTCTTTGGGGATGGCCAGAAACGCCTGACGCATCAGGAACACGCCGAACGCCGAGGTGAAGTAGGGCATCATTACCCCGGTGAGGGTGTTGAGCAGGCCGAAGGTTTTCAGGGTCAGCATGTTCGGCACCATCATCACCACCGGCATGATCATCAGCTGGACGAGGAACATCAGGAACAGCGTCTTCTTGCCGCGGAACTCGTGGCAGGCGAAGACGTAGCCGGCGGTGGTGATGGTCAACAGCTGCACGAAGAAGGTGCCGAAGGTGAAGATAAGGGTATTGGCGTAGAGGCTCAGCCAGTCGGCGCTGGCCCAGGCATCGCGGAAGTTATCCAGCGTCAGCGGCATACGGGGCAGCAGCGAGGCCATATCCTCGCCGAAGGTCGTGGCGCTAAACGAGGTCGCCAGCATCCATAAAAACGGGCTCATCCACAGCAGCGCCAGGCAGCACATTAATACCGTGAGCGTAAAGGGCTGCGAGCGGCGCAGGCGCAGCCAGAGCGGGCGCGATGCGCTGTGCGATCGCAGCGCCAGCGGCGAGATTTCAGCGCTCATAGTGCGCTCCTTTCTCCAGCAGTTTGAGGTTAATCAGCGAGAAGGCAAACAGCCCGGCCAGCGTCAGGAAGGTGGCGGCGGAAGCTTTACCTAAATCATGGGTGTCCCAGGCGAGGTTCTGGATGTAGTAGAGCAGCACGGTAGTGGCGTTATCCGGCCCGCCGCGGGTCATCACCGCCACGTGGTCGATCTGGGTGATGGAGTAGATCAGCGCCGTGGTTATCACGAAGCTCAGGGTCGGGCGCAGCAGCGGCAGCGTGACCTTAAAGAACACCTGCGTGCGGGTGGCGCCTTCCACGATCGCCGCTTCGCGCGTGGAGGCCGGAATGCTTTGCAGCCCGGCGAGGAAAAACAGCATGTAGTAACCGGCGAACTTCCACACCCCAATCAGCGCCAGCGCCAGCAGCGCGCTGTTGCTGCGCCCCAGCCAGTTGTTGTTCATCGGGCCAAACAGCTTCGCCAGATAGTGGTCGAGCAGGCCAAGGCCGGGCATAAAGATAAACAGCCACAGCGCGGCGGCGCTGACCATCGGGATAATCATCGGGAAGAAGAAGGCGGTGCGCAGCCAGCGGTTGACGCGGTGATTCTCGGTCAGGGCGACCGCCAGCAGCAGGGCGAGCGTCACGCCCGGTACCACCGTCAGCAGGATATAAAGCAGGTTATTCACCAGCGACTGCCAGAAGACGCCGTCGGCGAACAGACGACTGAAGTTCTCCAGCCCGACATACTGGCCGCCGTCGCTGACCATGCGGGTATCAAACAGGCTGTCATAAATCGATCGCCCGAGGGGAAACCAGGTAAACAGTAATAAAAACAGCAGGGAAGGCGACAGTATCAGCCAGGGGAGCCAGGTTTTTCTCATGGTGGCGGACGTCTCATTCAGGCGTTTGTAGAAGCCCGGATTGTGAGAAGGATTGACTGCAAACGTATGGCGAGGAGATGACGGTTTAATGACCAGGGATACAAGCGCCGGGCAGACGGGCCGCCCGGCATCACCCCGGTCAGTGGCGTTCAGGCCGCGCGGCTGCGGCCTGAAGCATGACGAGAAACGATCAGAAGTCGGCTTTCAGCACCACACGGTAGCGGGCCTTGCCCTCGCGAACGTGCTTCAGCGCCTCGTTGATCTGCGACATCGGGAACAGCTCGGTGGTCGGCGCGACTTTGCTGCGTCCGGCAAATTTCATCAGCTTGCGCAGCTCGGCCGGGTTGCCGGTGGCCGAACCGGAGATGCTGCGGTCGCCGCCAATCAGGGTAAAAGCGGGGACCGGGAACGGCTTCATCACCGCGCCGACGGTGTGGAAGTTGCCGCCGTACGCCAGCGCTTCAAAGTACGGCTGCCAGTCGAGGTCGACGGCGACGGTGTTGATAATCAGGTCGAACTGGCCAGCCAGCGCCTTTAAGGCTTCGGGATCGCGGCTGTTCACCACGCGATCGGCGCCCATTGCCAGCACTTCCTGCTCTTTCGCCGGATTGGAGCTAAAGGCGGTGACTTCCGCGCCCATCGCGTGCAGCAGCTTGATGGCGATATGGCCGAGGCCGCCAATGCCGATGACGCCGACGCGGCTGTTGGCCGTGACGTGATGCATCAGCAGCGGTTTGAAGACGGTAATGCCGCCGCAGAGCATCGGCCCGGCAGATTCGAGATCGACGTTTTCCGGCAGCGGGATCACCCATTGCCAGTCGGCGCGCAGCTTATCGGCGAAGCCGCCGCGGTTGATGATGGTGGGCACCGAGCCTTCCAGACAGTTCACGTGGTTGCCGCTGATACAGGCGTCGCAGTGGCCGCAGCTGCGCGCCGTCCAGCCAATGCCGACCTTCTGGCCAACCTTCAGCCCTTTATCCTGCGCCGCGCTGCCCAGCGCCGCCACCCGGCCAATCACCTCGTGACCGGCCACCAGCGGATAGCTCGACATGCCCCATTCGTTGTCGATCATCGACAGGTCGGAGTGGCAGATCCCGCAGTACTCCACCTGCACTTCGACATCTTCCGGCTTAAGGTCGCCGGCATCGTATTCCCACAGCGACAGATCGGCGCCCGCTTCTTTGGCGGCGTAACTTTTAATAGTGCTCATGACAGTTTCCTTGGGTTTGGCGTAGTTAAGAAGGAAGTGTAGAGCATGGGGCGAGGGGACGCTTGGCAGAAGGAGGGGGGAAGCTTGCGCAAGCCGGCTTCTCTGCGAGAGAGAAGCCATCGCGACAGTTCAGCTTTTGAGTAACAGCGCGTTGAGCCAGATTTCGCTCCGCTCCGGGCGCTTATCCACCGTCTGCCACATGTTGGCGAGACGGATATCAGCCAGCGGTTCGATCAGCGCCGTCAGCCCTGCTTCATCGAGATCGGTAAACCGCCGCCCCTCTTTTTCTCGCTCGCCTGAACCGTATTTAAATGAGACGTACCAGACGCCGCCAGGTTTGAGGGCCATAGCCAGTTTGTGCATCACTCCCGGCAGCTCCGCGGCGGGAACGTGCAGCAGCGAAGCGCAGCACCAGATGCCGTCATACCGCGCGCTTTCGCTGATACTTTGAAAGGTCGCCTGACGCACGGCCAGCCCGCTGTGTTGCGCAGCCCGCTCGACCATGGCCGGTGAGGCGTCAAACGCCTCGACCCGGTAGCCCATATCGGCAAAGGCTTTGGCATCGCGTCCGGAGCCGCATCCCGCATCGAGGATCAGCCCGTTCGGTTCAATCGCCCCGATAAAAGGCGCGTACAGAGAGGTCATATCGACAGCGACGGTTGAAGCCACAAAGCTGTCAGCGTTCTGCTGGTAGTAGTTGATTGTCATCAGAATATATCCGTTCCGGCGGCCTGAGGTTCCCATTCATGAAGGAGCGTAATGCGCGCAGTGTTCCAGATTTTGGCGAGGAAGTCATCGCGGCGGGCGGTCGTGTTGCCGGTCTGACGGATTAAGGTTTCACGCAAGGGAAGGTGGCTGGTAATAAAATATTCGTTTCTGTCGCGCAGGCGGCGCAGCAATTTTGCCGACGGTACCCGCATAAACTTGCCCTTCTCCCCGCGGTTGCAGCTCTTGCAGGCGAGAACCAGGTTCCAGACGCCGTTGATATTCGCCACTTCGCCGCGCGCCGCCCACGGGATAAAGTGGTCAACGTCGGCCAGGTTCTCATCCCCGCTTTCGAGACTGATCGGCGCATAGCAGTAAAAGCAGCGGCCTTTTTGGTAGCCGTTCAGGCTGTCGCGACAGCTGGAGATGGCAACTCGTCGGGTATTCAGGGTGCTGAAGAGCTGCTGTTCGGCGGCATCATATTCCACGGCAATCAGGCTGCTGGCGATGTTCATCGCCCACGCCTGCTCCACCAGACGCCAGCGGGCGTCCGTTTCGTGGATCAGGTTTTGGTACTGCTGGCGCTCCGTCAGAGAATAAAAGTCGTCGGTCAGACGGATACCCTGATGCGTTTTACGCTCGTCGATAAAAAAGCGCCTGGCGATTTCGCCCTGATTCACGTTATGAAATTTATCCAGCACCACGCTAAAGCCGAGCTTAACCGTTGCCGCGATGAGCTGATCCTGGGTTATCTCCTGGCGATTGAAGCGGCTACAGGCGTTGAGAAACTGGCTTTTTGGCGACGTGATCTGTTTGGGGGCGTGCTCAAGATGGCGACACAGATGCTGGCTGAACGGCACCGCCAGCTCCTCGAGGCGTATCAGATCGCTACCGTCGCGGCGGATATCGTACAGCGCATGCGCCAGCGCAAACTTATAGGAGGCGACGTTTTTGCCAAAAAGAATAATGCCGCGCCAGTAGTTCTCCAGCGTCGGTTCGATCTGATAGAAGCGCATTGCGGAAATCCTGTTTTGGGAAAGTACCGGCGTTATTACGCGTACTAATAACAGGATCTGATAACAAATTGCCGAAAATGTAAACCGAATTGAGCCGTTTGCAGGATTTTGCGAGCAGGCTCGGAGAAAGAGGAAACCGCGAGTGGGAAAGGTGAGAACGAGGGGTTTACTTGCGGAACGTATTGAATGTTGGCCGAAATGCGGCTTGCGCTGTTTTTTTCAACACTTAGCGCGGCGATCGCACTCTGCCGCTTGCGCAGCAGCCAGTGACAGGTATAATCCAGAACGTTTTCCGTATCCTTTCCGTGCCGGAGTGGCGAAATCGGTAGACGCAGTTGATTCAAAATCAACCGTAGAAATACGTGCCGGTTCGAGTCCGGCCTTCGGCACCATCGGAACATCAATAGACGTCAACGGACGTCTTTTTTTGTGCCTGAAATCCAGTATCCGCAAGGCTTTCCTCGCTTTTTCACTCTACCTAAGTCAACCTGATTCAATCAACATCAACTTACTGATGCGGGTACAACTGCGGGTATATCCCGGTTCGATTATGTTTGTACCCACACAGAACCCTTGAAAGGATACTCATCATGGCTCTGAGTGATGTGAAGGTTCGTTCGGCTAAGCCTGAAGCAAAAGCCTATAAACTAGCTGACGGTGAAGGCATGGTTTTGCTGGTTCACCCTAACGGTTCCAAATATTGGCGACTGCGTTATCGCCTTGGCGGCAAAGAAAAGATGCTGGCGTTGGGGAAATACCCTGAGGTTTCGTTGGCGGATGCCAGGGCACGCCGGGATGAAGCCCGTAAGCTGTTAGCTAATGGTGTCGATCCAAGTGAGAACAAGAAAGCCGTTAAGGTAGAGCAGGAGCAAGAGGCGATAACGTTTGAAGTGGTCGCCAGAGACTGGCATGCCAGCAATCAGAAATGGTCTGCATCGCATAGCGCTCGTGTTTTGAAAAGCCTCGAAGATAATCTCTTTTCTGCCATCGGTAAGCGGAACATTGCAGAACTGAAAACGCGAGACCTACTTGTACCCATCAAAGCCGTAGAGTCATCAGGGCGTCTCGAAGTCGCCGCCCGTTTACAGCAGCGTACTACCGCGATTATGCGCTTTGCTGTGCAGAGTGGCTTAATCGATTACAACCCCGCGCAAGAGATTGCTGGTGCGGTTGCTACGGCGAAAAGACAGCATCGTGCGGCTCTGGAGCTTAACCGCATCCCTGAATTACTACACCGCATTGATCATTACTCTGGCAGGCCGTTAACTCGACTGGCTGTTGAACTCACGTTGTTAGTTTTCATCCGTTCAAGCGAACTGCGTTTTGCCCGTTGGTCAGAAGTGGATTTTGAAACGGCCATGTGGACGATTCCAGGTGAGCGTGAACCACTGGAAGGTGTTAAACATTCTCAGCGTGGTTCAAAGATGCGGACTCCTCATCTTGTTCCTTTGTCGCGGCAAGCCTTAACTATTCTGGAAAAGATTAAAAGCATGAATGGAAATCGAGAGCTGATCTTTGTTGGTGATCATGATCCGCGTAAACCCATGAGTGAGAACACGGTGAACAAGGCTTTGCGAGTTATGGGCTATGACACCAAAACGGAAGTCTGTGGGCATGGTTTCAGGACGATGGCGTGTAGTTCACTTATTGAATCAGGATTGTGGTCGAGGGATGCAGTGGAGCGGCAGATGAGCCATCAGGAGCGTAATTCTGTGCGTGCGGCTTATATCCATAAGGCGGAGCATCTGGGAGAGAGGAGACTGATGCTGCAGTGGTGGGCGGACTATCTGGATGCTAATCGGAAGAAGGTGGTCAGTCCGTTTGATTTTGCGAAAAAATAAAAAAAGTAACGCCATTGAGAATTAAGTAGTTCTATCTGAACTCCCTATTTTTCAAACAAATAATGGGCATTTTGCCCATTATTTGTTTCTGATGATGACGAATTATAAGCTATTGAACACCTAGTGCTTTATACACAGCATCCACCGGATCTGCATAGAAACTGATTTGGAATTTGGAAAAAATTTCAGCAGGCACTGTCGGGATATCAGAAGCCGATGCCATCGGCAGCAGCACACGTTTGCCCCCACTATCCATTGCCAGTTGCAAACTACCCGCCAGATCTTCGACCGGATTCACCACACCACCAAGTGTCATATCTCCGAGCACGACCATCTGTTCTTGCACTGGTTTGCCCATCAAAATGGAACAGAAGGCTACCAAGGCGGCAAGGCTGGTTTTGGTACTAGGGCCTGAGTTATGTAACTCAACGGCATGTAGATGGTATTCATGCTCGGAAAATTTTGCGGTAGCACTGATGCGATTTAGGTTGCCTTTGAAATAATCAAAACCTATACGGATTGCTTCTTTTGCTGGTGTATTGGAGCCTAGGCCAGATGTCGTGTGTTTACCATTACCGGGGGTCATCTGAGTCTCGAAGCGATACAGGCCCAGTTGGCCTGTGACACCCTTGGTAACCATGTGCACAACTCCCGGTTTACCCAGACCTTCGGGGATCAACTGGCTCCCGCCTTGCTCAGGTACATTGACGAAAAACTCTTCAAGAGTTTCGTTGTCGAGATAGCTGAAATGCACATCAAAAAACTCCATGCCGCCTAGTTTTTTCAACTGCTCTTTGATTCTACGACGTAACTCTAATGCGTAGGTGAGACAAGGACGTACCTCCTCTTTACCAAACACACCATGAGGATACAGTAATTTGAGCAAACCTGAGACCGTGCGGCGTACTGCGATTACGTCACGTTGGTTGAGGTTGTTCCCGAGTTTAAAGAAGCGGTCAATAGCATCAGAGAAGCTACGCTTGCGCATTTCTCGCATATATTCGGCCAGATAGTCGGTGATCAGACCGTAGTTATTGGTAAAAAATTCAGGCCGCATCTTAGGGATATCCCAGCCTGGGATATAGGCATGGAAACGGTCAAAGAAGGCTGTATCGATCATCGCTTCCGGGAAAGGTGCCAGCAGGTGACTGGTTTTGACTAACGTTTCTACGCTTTGGTTTATGTTGCCGACAAATACCATGGATGCTTTGGCTTCGATAGAATCACGGCCACGGGAAAAAGAGCCCGATGCCATGTAATCCTTCATGATCTGGACACCATCTTTATCTTTGAAGGTAATACCAGCCACTTCGTCAAAAGCTACCACATCCCACATGCCTACCAGCCCAACCTGCCGGGAACTCATGTTGTAAAACAGATTGGCGACTGTCGTCTGGCCACCTGAGACTAATAATGAATTAGGCGAGCACTCTTTATAGACGTGGCTTTTACCGGTACCACGTGGGCCGAGTTCGCAGACGTTATAGTTGTTCTCAACAAAGGGGATCATCCGCGTCAACAGGTGCCATTTCACCCGTTGCTTCAGATTGGTTGGCTCCATGCCTATAGAGCGGATCAGGGCATCCAGCCATTGGTCTGTTGAGAAATTAGCCCGGGCGGCAAAAAGCTCTTCCATATCCATGGAGGGCATCTGGATAGGCTTAAGGTTGAAAATTGAGAAGGGCGAAATTCTTTGCCCTTCTTCATAAAAATAGTTAAGAGTAACGATACACCAGATCCCCCCGGTGAGCAGCTTCTCGTTAGCTTTAACAATGTTGGCGGGGATCACGGCATCTTTGATACCTAGGTTCGAAAGCTGAGCCTCGTATACATCTTTCTTCTGGTTGAGCTTTACTCCGATCTTATCGATCACTTTAAAGCTACCACGCTCACGAATCAGAGATTTTACTTTCTCAGCCTCATCCGGGCGAACATAGTTCTCAGCGAGGATTTTTTTGACGTTTTCCAGACCTTCGCGTACCACTTCATCATCGTCTGAAGCACAGTACATACCGAGCAGATATTCCAGTACATAGACAGGGACATTAGCCCCTTCTTTTAGCTGTTTGGTCAAATCCTTACGGACAACTTTACCCTTAAAGTAACGATTCAGACGGGCATCAAGATCCATGCTGGCATGCTGAGATAACTCATCGTCAATGCTGAGCATAGAAGCCTCATCAACAGTAGTTCCGCTCGGCTGGGCAAGCTTCTCCGTGTAAACGTCCATCTGCTGGATTACTACATTGTTCGTGATATGTGTGACATTCACCGCTGGCTCTTGTGCGGTTTCCTTTCCTACAAACTCACCTTCAGTAGGATTTATCTCATCATGTGGCATCTGGTATTGCTCCCGGGTACTGATTAGCTGGCACCCAACATTAGAATTTACTTATCACATCCGCAGGATCGCTATTTTGCGACCATTAAAAACCGAATTCATCCGGGATTGCCAAATCAATAGTGACTGGATAGCGTGCCATTTCAATACCATCCTCATCATCAACGAGCAGCAATTGATACTGCGCCTTGCGGTCAAATTGAGCACCGGTCAGTTTTAAACGCACGTCTTGCTGGCGCTGATCGAGATTACTTGAAGTCGCTTCAAAGAGTAGCTTCTCAATAGCTGACACGGTTTGTTCTGAACTATCTACCACCGAGAAACGAACCATTCTTGATTTATGACGTTCATCGACGGCATCGGTCTGCAGGAAGCGGATTTTATCGATCACATTTACCAGCTTAATGGGTTGGTATGCCGGAACTATGTCGACTTTGGTTTTTTCATGTAGAGTTTGTTTCTTGCCACGCAGCTCTTGTACTTCAAGTATTGGAACACAGACCTCTTGCAACATTGCACCACCATGGACGAAGCGGGCTCCACCAACAAAATGGAAACGGCTCACTCCTTTCGGAAGCCAGAATTCCACATCAGAGTTACCACCAACAATATTACGTAATTGCCCATGCCAGACATCTTCGTTTGTTGGTAAATTGCGAGCAAGGAGATAGCGTTTTGAAGCTTCCAGAGTTCCAGATGGTTCGTGTTTCAGAGGCGATTTTACCCCGTTTTCAACTGAGGCCTGTTGGAATAAGAATCCATGATCGGCTGTGATAACTACGCGAGTAACGCCAAACCCATTGATAATTTTGTTGATGAGTCCATTCAGTTCGTCTATAGCCTGGCGGGCATGAATGAATGTCTTGAGCTCACTTTTCTGAGATTCACTCTGAGCATCGATGACATCGTGATAGACGTAGATTACCTTTGCGTCACCAACCGCCTCGTTAGCTTCTGCCCGGGTCCAGCTCAGCAGACTTTTGGCCGAAATCGCTATACCACCCACCTTACTGAGAATAGTGCTGCGATTTTCTAAACCCGAGCTGCTCTGTCCATCAACTAATACTGTTGAGCTGGTAGCGGCATAGTCTAGTTGCTGATGTGGGAGTAGGGCGGCCATGCCAAGTTGCGTATAGCTAGGTAGTACCCCAAGTTGGCTCTTGAGCTGTGCAGAGAAGCGTTTGGCTTCATTTATCTGTCCCTGGAGCTCATGAGCCACTTCATAGCGTAAGGCATCACTGATAATCACAAACTGGCGCTTGACCCCGCTCTGGGTAAAGCGTTGTTTGATGACAGTATCATAGAAGCGATGCTGCGAAGGGAGACCCAACTGCCAGTTATCAAGTAGCTGCTCTTTAGCTAACAAACCATCCCATGTTAGCCCAAGCTGATAGAGATACCAGTTTACATACAGATCTTCGATTTTACTGGCCAGTACAGCCAGCACTTCGACCGATTGTCCCTGTAGGTGCAATAGTGCTTCATTAAACAGGCGATAGGCTGCATCAAACTGGAACAATTCAGCTTCATAGGCCAGATACATTTCTTGCGCCGAGGAGTAATGAAAACCATCCGGTTTGGAACGACGTAGTTCCAGCAGCAATTCGGCTTGTTGCAGCGCGTGATAAATATAAGCATATTTAGGTACAGTTCTGGCCCAGAACCCATGTCGACGGCGAGATATCAGTTGGGTAAACTCTACTCTATTCAGGCTCAGATCGCCGTTGTTTAATCCAGATATCAGCTCACGGATCAAACCTTGCTCGACCGCTTCAAAACCTTCGACCTCTCCCCAGAGCCAGATATCTTGCGTTGTCAGGCGTGAAGCAAGTTCGAGCTGCTCTGCTACCTGTGCAGAGATTTCGGCAAAATGGCTACTGTACTGATTAGAATCACGCCAGCCAGATAGCAGAGCCATGGCATTCGCGCGCCCGGTAGGGGTGGCTAATAGTTGTGACTGTAGCCAGACAGGACGTTCTTTGGAATCAAGCTGTTCGTAGCATTCGCTCACCAGTAACTTACGAATCAGTTCGCGTAGTGATGGTTCTGTCCCTTCAGCTATATGGTATCCATATTCACGGTTCATTAAATGCCAAAATGCAGGCAGTAATCCATGCTGTTCTAGCGGAACAAGAGCGGTTTCAGCATTTTCAAGTAACCGATCGCCAATGCTTTTCATTATTTCGGCAATCTGAGCATGACAGGTCAGCACGACACTTATCATTTTCATATCAAGTGATAGCGGATCTTCTATGCCGCCACGGCCGTCCAGGCGACGTTTAAAGGCTGCAGTACGCTCCTTATTGGCGAAAAAGCTTTTACGTGACGCGATGTGGTCGCGCAGCGCCATATTGGCGAGGCCGAGGTCATTAAGCAGAATTGAGGCTGCATCAGCATAAAACGTGGTGCTATAACGACGTATATCGAGCAACCAGTCTTTAGCTGGTGATGGTTCTGAACTGGGCCAGTAGAGAAGGAATCCCTGCATGGGTTCATCGATTTCAATGCGTTTGCGAGTTTGAAGCTGTGACTGCTCTGCCATATTGAGCACTGTTACTGGCAACCCGTTCCACAGTATGGCGAGCTCTGTAAGCTGTGCAGTAAAGCTCTGTTCTGGGTCGTGCCAGAAAACAATCCGATCTGCGGTGAATTTGTTGTTTAGCCCGGTTTGAAGCTGAGTGATATCCATCAGTACGTCTCGGAATAATTAAGCCATCAGCACCATGGCTGTGAATCGGCGGTAGTGTGTAATGTTGAAGATGATTATACCAACTCTGAACGTTGATTAGTGACTGAATCCCACATGCTAAAGATTCGATAGCTAATCTAACTAATTTGTACAAGTGGATAGTGAGAACAAGGTGATAAAGCGGAGACATAAATGTCCCCGCTTTATCTTTTTGAACTTACTCGGCTTTATCGCCAGTGATAGCTTTCACTTCAGCTAATAAAGTACCGAACTTGCCGTAGTTGACCTTAACACCATCGTCGAGATCGAGCTGGATCTTCATATCAGCATAGTGTTTGAGCTGGTCGTCAAAAGAACGCAGCTCGGTAAGCTGTTTGGTCAGGCTATCGATCTCTTTACCGATGCGTTTGGCTTCGGCTGTTTCTGCTTCATTCTGCTGCAGGCGCAGGCGCTCAATACGGCTGTCCATTTGGCCGAGCAGAGGAGTGACATACTCGGTGCGCATGCGCGGGAGAGTTGTCTCATTGTAGCGATGCAAGTAGACCAAGCATTCAAAGGCTTTCTCTTTACCAGAACTGAATAGCCAGTAAATTGGGCGTTTTTTGTAGGTCTTCAAGTGATCTTTAAAGAACTGAGTCGAGAGGTAGCGGCGAATAGTCTCACGGGAGGTTTCCCCTCCTTTTTTCACTGGCTTGATCGCAGCTAAGCAAAGGCTGTCGGCAATAAATTGTAGATTCTCTTCCAGATGCTCTGCATCCCAGACAGTGCGGACAAACTCTTCAACCCGAGTGACAATATCATCTTCAAACCAGGCCTCTGAGGTCAGTGGCAGAATACCATCACTATCGGCAGGGAAACTGGTATAAGCCCCTTCTTCGGTTAGTGTTTTAAAACCTTCGTTGTTACCATGGGCGTAAACCACCCCTTCACGATCCAGTGAATAGCGTCCCATCATGCAGCCGATGGTGTAGGAAATTAGCTCTGCCATAGTATCGCCTTGCAGCATGGCATCAAGTTCCTCTTCTGTTTTGTTGCTACCGTATCGATAATGAGGGTTGCAGATAAGGGTAATCTCGCTTAGCGGTACTTCAGTAGATAGTTCTTCTTTGAGATTATAGGCATTGATAAAGATGAGATTATTTTCCTCTTCAATTTTTTTTAGTTCTAGGGTAACAGTACTCCATTGGGAGCGAAGTTTTTGAAACGATATTTTTAATAAAGGATCTTTTACCCTATCATCTAATAATTGAAAAATTGTGAAATCGCGTGTTTGTTCGCTAGAGCCCCAATCTTTTTTTGCAATATTTATGGCTTTGGTAATGTTTTCCTCGGTTATTTTTTTTAACTGATTAATCTCAATTGTTGGAATCGCATAAATATCTTCCAGCTGGAAGTTAACAGTTGGGCTTAGAAATTTCAGAAAATGATTGGTGACTTTTGAATTTAATAATGCAAGTAAAAATATAGAATCGCTTTCTGTATTTTGTAATATCGCAGTTTCTTGATACATTTCATCTTTCGAGAGGAAGCGGAAGCTAGCGGCGGCTGAACCTATTTTCCCCCATGTAATTCCTGGTAATGTCCAAAACTCCTTGCGAATTATCCTACCTGCAGGTGCTGAACGATAGAAACTCCTTGCGTTGGGTGACCAATCAATTACATGGATAATATTCCCATACCATTTCCTATAATCCCCTCCCATGGCACAGGGTAACCAATTTTTATCGAAAGATCCAATGTCAGTGCAATTGACTTCCCAGAAAAACTTCACAAACTTAGCATTATTAGTTGTTACATTTTTCCCTTCTGACTTTGATAAATCAGAAACCAATCCTTGTCTTTTTTTAAAAATATTAAATAAATTTTGGCTGACCCAGTAAGCTATCGGGCTACCCGGGATTTTATTAAAATCCGCCGCTGAGGCGCGATAAAAATGCTTTTCCATATTGTTATTTTCTTGCTGGCTCATTACGAGTCTCCTTTCGGTAATTCTTTTCTGCTATGGACCATATCTTGGGAAAATCCGTCCGGGACTGGTTTAAAAGGTTTTCCCGGTGAGCGGTGACTGGATTGAAACTGACGCAAGGCCGTGATGTCAATTTCACCGGTGATGCAGTAATCATGATTCCCACCTTTCACGCGCATTAAGTCGCGTTGGTAGCGTTCTTTGTAAGGTGCACGAATACGGCTATCTCCATAAAGGCGATTATTACACTGGATGATGTAGGCATGGATATCAAGTGCAGCGGACTCCACCAATGCATTAAACGTGTCGGTATCAGGGTTCCATTCTGGTACAAATAACGCATCGACTTTACCGCGCAGATCGGCCCGGTAGCGAATATTGGTCAATTCACTGCAGATCATCATTGCAAAACGAAAATCGCCATGTTGCACAACCGGGGGTTGCGTCCATTGTGTTGCGGGAATTAATTCAAGACCTGCAAGTTGGAACAGTTCTTGTTCTTCATGTAATGCAGGTCGCTGTTTATCTTGTCGGTAGAGCATCAGAGATGGGAAGCCCAGACCATCATGACTCAGTGAGGCCCAAACCTGATTGCGTACGCGCTTTTTCGGAGCATGCAGATATTCCACACCACTGATGAATGAAATACCACGCCCCTTAAGTTTGTGGGCTATACGGATAAACCACTGTGGCGGTAAAGCCAGTTCCGGTAAAATGAGATATCCACTATTATCAGGTCTGGAGATCAGTTCGTTGATCAGACGACTAAGTCGCTGATAACGGCGACGACTATCAGGATCGGGTTTGTTCATCACCGCTGCGACAAAACTCGGCCCACTAGTTTCCCAGCTAGATACCGCGATAGTATGCTTAGGCTTAGGTTCCCCATCAGGAATCTGAAGTACTCTCTTACTTTTATCCCAATGCGGCATTTTGTACTTGGTCAGCTCAAAACCACGTAGTGCCTGCATCACCTGGCTCAGCTTAGCGCAGTGAAGCGAATTAAACGGGTCTGGTGCTATCAAATACAACTCATTAAGGCTAAAAGGGCGAGTAGCAAAATTTAGACCTGCTGGAATCCCTCTTTTAAATCTAAGCCAATGGACGAGAATACGGATACCTTCCACTATGTCGCCATGAAGTAACTCATGTGCATCTGAGGTGATTAATTTGCTGCGTGCAACGATACCTCGCTGACTCACCATCTCTTTGGGCAGGCCGATGAAACGAAGTGGAATATGAGCTAGATCGTAACTGAATAGCCGGGTATGAGCTCCCTGTAAACCACTGCGGCCGACAAGTTTTAGCAGACTAGATTCTAAGTGTTTTTTAAACTGTAAGGTATTACAGAATTCATCCCAAGCATTCTCTCCTTCACCACATAGCTTGTGTGGAAAAGATGAAATAATGCTTTCAGCAACAGAATCGTAAAGTGTTTTCCACCACTCATGTTGTTGATATTGAAGAGAAGACTGCAGAGCCTTAATCGATATAGTACAATGATCTTTGACCGTTTCCGTTAGCTTATTAAGAGCCTTAATCATTTTCCCAAGATAGCTAAAATCTTCACAAGCGACAGCCATGCGAATGATACGTGGCAGGTATTGAGCCAGTTCGAAGAATTTTATCGGTGTAAGCAAATGACCTGTTACCGCATCAAAAAAAGCATGGCGGTGTTCTTTCCAGGAATCAGGCGGAAGATCGCGCTCATAAGCTTCATAGTCACGCAGATTGAGAGCGAAGCTGGCGCGATGCAGTGTCAAAGCATCAGTTTTACGAAGATTATCGGCTTGTTCACCAATATGGCTGGTTGCTTTAAGCAGATCGGTTGCCACTGATTCAGCTGAATCAGGAAGGTTGGGTAACGAGCGCCATTCGCTTGCTCGTTGATTAATCTGCTCAGTGATAGCATTTACTAAAGCAATACCAGCCGCGCCAGACAGAACGAATAATTTATTTTTGTTGTTTGTAAACGCGATACGACTGGAGCATGTTTCAAGGTAATCAGGCTTGAAAAGAATAGCCTGTTCTTTTGAGCTATCAGAATGTTCCCACTTAAATAGCTCTTTGCCGCCATCCCGATTAAAGATCCAATCCCAAAACTGATGCGTATTTTTTATCTTACTGGTATTTTCCATCACCAACAGGATGTCATCCACATAGCGACCATAGTAGAGCGGAACAACCTGCTGTTCGATAAACTGATCGAGCTTAAAGAGTGCGGCATTGGCAACAACAGCAGAGGCTGGCAAACCAACGGGTAAGCCTTTTCCGAGTGGTGTTAATTTTGCCCAAGCTTCAAGTGCAGTAATAAACAATTGATGCAGTTTCGTCTGACTCTGATCCAATTCGACGCCGATCAGTTGTAAAAAGGCCGGATCTTGCATAAAGCCAGGATTTAGTTCATGGAAAAAACTGCTCACATCAGCTGTAAGAGCTAAGACCTCTTTTTTATCTTGCAGTGCTGAACGCATAGCGTTGATGCCACCATCACGCCAGTCGCGAAAAGGTTTGAGGTAAGGAGTAAATGATCCCAGTGCTAGTTCGTTAATTTGATCATGGCGATTACGACGTAATCGGCTGCCATGGACATTGCTACTTAGTTTTTTATCAAAAAGGGAACCCACCTTGAGCATCCAAAGAGCTGAAAGGACATGGAAGTCCAAACAGCAGCAGGCCATCAAACGGAATTCTGCTGTGACTTCTTTTCCAGCTTCTATTATCTCCTGCCATTCATCATCAGGTGACGCGAAAATTAGTCCTGTGCCGTCATCTGTTTTCTTCGTTTTAATGGCTTTAGGGACCAGAGACCAAACTCCCAGGAAATCTGGGTTGTGTATCCAATCTTGGGCTTCTCCATTGATTCGTTCTTGCAAATCAGTGAGGTTAACCTGCAGCTTATCCTCGTAGTCAGCAATGGCAAATAGCGACGGAGTTGTTGAGTAATAGAGGTCTACTTTAGCCTTACGATAGGCGAGCCCTAGATCTTCTAATGTGAAACTCATACCGCGGCTCCTTTCCCTGTTTTTGTTTTGCTACTGCTTTTTGTTTTTTTCAGATTTTTAGCTGCATCAACAAAGCACCAGAAGTCAGTCTTTTTCATCTGACAGATGAGTTTGAGCTGGTTTTTATAACGATGTTCAATACGGTACCAGATCGGTTTTCCTTCAATTCGCTCAATATCGGCGTGAGCAGCCGCATTACGCAAGTGGTAAAAAATACTTTTTAAAATGTTACCCTTCGCGTTATGAAACCAGATCAGATTTTGCTTGTTATCTGCAGTAGGTAGGGTTGATGTCGCCAGTTCTCTTTCAGTCGAGAAAGGCTGGATTTGTAGACTAAGTCCACTCTTTAACTTGCGATACCCTTTAACCTGAGTTGATAACAGCTCAGATGTTAGCCCCTGGTGCTGCTCGTAATAGAGCACCAATTTTTCATAGATATCAGCCAACTCGGCACGAGTCAATTTGCTGGGGTTTGAATTAGGCATAGTCACTTTCTCGTCGATTCAAACAGTTAGCTATTACTCATTCCCAGATTGCTTGGCAGCCTTGAGGTTGCGTTCGTTTAGCGGTGGAAACTGAGTGGGTGCTCCATCACTGCCAATATCTTCATTCTCAACATAGCAAAAAGCTCCACGGGTTAGCATGTGGCCATGATTTCTACATACGGTTGCAGCAGTACCAAACGCGATTCCCATCACCATATTTGCCATATGGGCCATGCATTCAATAGATGAGTGGTTCAAAATTTTTAATCTAAGATTTTCGTAGGAGGATAAAAACATCCAGCTCTGCATTGTAACCATGGCGTGAAAACCGTTCACCTTCAGCAGGTTAAAACCACTTTCCATGAACATGGCAAACAGGTCTGATTTACTATCCGGGAACTGTTTTTTGGCAAACTCTTTCAGATCCGCATTCATCCCTTTACTACCCATATATGGCGGATTAGCAACCACCGTATCATAGCGTTTAGCCAATAGTCGGGCTTGTGCCAGCAGCGGTAAAAGTTCCTTGGAAGCGAGTTTCTGCATGGCATCGCCCTGATCGTTTAATTCCAGCAGCGTGGAATAAAGATCATCAATAGCAGAAGCTTGCTCAGCAGGCACGTCAATCAGGGAACCTAAGGTCTTGGCATTAAGAAAACTCTGGCGTAGGTCGGCCAGTAGAGTCTGGTGTGGGTCATTAGAGACTAACGTCTCAGGTGCTTTCGCAAACATATCCTGAATCTGGCCATGATTAGCATCGGCATTGAGATTAAGTGCTTGCCAGAGTTTAGGAATATTGAGGTGACGGCTTTCCTGCAAGGAGTGAATATTCAGGTTCACACCACGAGAAAACAGTCGGCGATCATCCTGACGGGCACGCATCAGCAGGGCAAAACCTGCCAGCTGTGCGGCGCGGTCATCGATATCGAGACCAAACAGATTGTGTCTGAGGATCAGCTCCGGGATCTCGCGGCTGCGATAACCACGTTCTTCATAGATACGATAGAGCAAATTATAGGCTTCCACCAATATATGGCCTGAGCCACATGCGGGATCGAGCACACGGATTGATTCTGGCTCAATGCTGGTAGGGGTTAGTTCAGACAGTTGTGAAATCACTTCAGGAGCCTGTTCACCAGGTTCAATATAGTAGGGCATGGCGCTTTTGATCGCGGATTCAGGGTAGGTTTGCAGCCAGTGACGCCCAACCGAGTTTTGCACCAGATATTGTACGATCCAGTTAGGGGTAAACAGTTGGGTTTTGGCTGGAATTTCAGAACTATCAACCGCTTTGCCTGTTTTAACTTTTTTATCGACTCTCTCTTTTTCATCCAAGATATAAAACTGATACAGCCAGCCGATTACCTCTACTTGTTGCCAGTCTGGTTCCGGAATCTCATCCACCAATTCGCGCCAAAAGGCATCGGTACGTATAAGACCGGTAGGTAAAAGCAGTTCAGTTTCATCATCAATGGCTTCAAACAAAAATGGCATTGCCCGATGCAGTCGGTGGCATTGGCCGAGTAGCAGCTCACGAAAGAGTGCCTCTTGCTCATTACCTGCCAGTAACAGATCCAACAGAGCGGGCTTATCCAGAGCTACACCCTCAGCTATCAGGGAATCGATCACCTCAGGGGCGCGATCCAGCACCTCAAAGCCTTGTGGCTGAGATGGATGTGATAGCAGACGCACGCCGTGTTCCAAATAACCTTCTTCGCTTTTCAGCTCCATAAAACGGATGGCACAGAAGCGGTTAAACCAGGTGTATGCCATATGCTCTATTAGAGTTTCATAACCATCGTTTGTAAGACGTTGCTGAAGGCGCTTGAGGGCAGAAGCACTGCTGGCTGGATGGGTGAATCCAGCGACTTGTAAAACTTCACCACTAACTACTGGCTCTGCATGGCCTTTGGCAGTGATACCAAATTCAGCAGCACGTGCTTTGATAGCTGTAATAAATGCAGTACGGGCCCGAGGGGCAATTCTTTTTAGATTGGCAGTGTTCATTAAGGCTCACAAATTGTTTTGTCCGGGCGGAATTCCGCCCTTCAGAATGCATTGTCAGATGGCTGAAACTCACCTGAAACAGAAATTATGCAGTAATAGGTTCACTCAAAATGTGACGCAAACGCGCCAATAATATTTCACGACGCTGGTGATAGAATCCCCCAAAATCAACCAAAGTCTCGGGTAGTGAGTCGATTGCCTGTAAGTGAAGATGATTAGTACGGGCAGTTGGCTCTGGCCACATCATTTCGTACCATTCATGGGGTAATTTCTCACGTTTTTCATTGTTCTGGCTTCCTTCCAACATTTGCAGGTTAGGTAGTCGGTTGGCCATGACAATCCACTCTTCAGCTTGTGTGTCATCAGTGACCCCTGCCTTTTTCAATTGTTTTTTGGTAAAGCGGGCTTTAGGGAATATGTGATCTACATGGAAGTGGTGGGAGAAGTCATGTCCCGGAAATAGCAGAGATAACAAGGCAAAAGTGCGGCGGTTACCATAGTCGAGTTCAACCAAAGACTGTAGCTCTTCTTCTTCAAAGCGTAAGCTCTTACCGCGTTCTGTCATCGCGATGGACATTTCTATCAAAGGAAACTCTTGCTGACCATGTTCCTTGATCTTGCTTCGCAAGCTAGTTAGAAGCGTATCAAGACCACTTCCCCAAATACCGGATTGTTTAAGGATAGAGCGAATTAGCCAACCTCTGATCCCCTGCCTATCAGCAGCATACTCGCTACGGGATAGGTAGCGGTTATCCAGATCTCGATGGTAGAGGTAATAGGCTATGGGGAGTAGGGCACTGTCTGCTCCCAGATTGTAACTGTTGAAGCCGAAACTGCTGAGTAAATTGACTGCAAGAAGTAAAGCTTTACGGATGCATTCCCAATTATCTTCCAGTTTGCGCATGTTCTCTTTGCTAAAGTTCTCGACTTTAAACCCAACGTTGCCGATATCACTCAGCATCAGACCTGCTTTGAGCACCAGGTCCTTGCTAAAGGAAAAACCATTACCTATTTGGTTCATTTCATCTACTAGCTTGTGAATCTCATCACGCGCATCCAGCGTGCTCCATTGCGTTACGGCGATGGAGAGCAGTAGATCTGAATAGGAGAGTGTTGTTCCGCCACTATTCATACGGATAAAGATATTGAGAACCTTGGATAGCTCCTGACCTTCTTCCAGGTAGTAACTGATCAAAGGTTTATTGTGAATGATGTCATGAAAACGGGAAATCACTTTACCTGCTGCTGGTTTGCGTTCATCAGGCATTTTCATTTCCATGACTGACATCATTACGTCATAGGCATTCATACCGAGAATACGGGAGACTAAAAACCAATGGTGTTGGTCATCGTAGTGGCTTGCCTCATCCTCACTCAAGAACTCGAACTCATAACGAGTTCCGCTGTCAGGGTCTGTGCATTCAAAAAGATTGAGATAGAGGCGACGTTCGATAAAGGCGTCTGCACTGGACCACCATTTACCCTGAGTTTTCCAACTATAGGAACCGCGTAACCCGATGTTTAGTGCCGTCATTCGCTGCTGGCCATCTAGAACCGCGATGCGATCATTTTCACCGATGATATCTAGTTTTTTACAGTGGACTTGATCACGCTGGTGGTAGTCACGCATAAAATCATAAAATTGATACTGACGCAGATTCTCAGTTTTAATTTTCCAAAACAGGAAGGTACCAAACGGGTAGCCTTGTAGTAGAGAGTCAAACAGCTGGCAGATTTGATCTGGCCGCCAGACAAATTCTCTCTGGATTGCAGGCAAAATATATTCATGCTGTTCAACTTTGTTCAGCAGCGTTTCGATGGTGCCACCGGTTTGGTACATGTTTTATCTCTTCCCGTATGGTTGTGTTCGAAGCACTCTTTACGCCCCTTTTGATGAGAAAAGGGGCCGAGCGTTTTACATCCTTGCTTTTGGGCGCAACACTATTTGATCCGCACTCGTTTACCCTGACCTATTGCCTGTTGTAAACGGCTGCGAAGTGTCGCGAGATAGGTGTCGATATCCTGCTCCGTTTCTATAAAGATATGGCTGGCACCGAGTAATTCTGCGGGTGAAACCAGTTCGATAGGTTTAGGTATTAGTTTGTGGCTAACCACTGTCGCAGCAGAGTTATTCGCAATAGTAGTTGGCGAGTCTGATGGATCCGGTTCTCGCAAAGTACCAGCATCGCTATTAGGCGGTTCAGCCGCTTTTTTCCGTGCGGCTTGCTCCGCTTCCAGACGAGCTTGAAGTTCGGCGCTATAGCGGTTGATCAGTTCTAAGACCTTATCTTCTTCATCATCAGCCTCTTGTTGCAGGCTAACAATCTCATGTAAGGATAAGCTGTTACTGACCCGTTCTTTTAACAGGTTAAAGGGACGCATTGCCTGGTTTTGTAACTCAGCTGGTAAGTCAGCAACCAGCGGTGCAACCCCTTGCTGGGTCGCATTGATCGCTTCCAAAGCTGTGGCACGTTTCTGTTCTACCAGTTGCAGGTTAATGGCGATGAGTTGATCAATTAACGATCCCACCTGGCGCAGTTTGCTATACGGGGATTTGTTATCGTAGATAGCCTGCAATGCAGCTAATGCTTTAGCCGCTTCTGGGTTTTGCTCCAGTGCATGGCGATTGGATTTGAATTGATCGTTGAGGGCTCGACGCAACTGTTGCCAGATATCAAACTGACGAGTGAAAAACTCCTCGACCTCTTCAAAATCTTCGGCAAAATCTTGCCATTCGTTGCTCTGCTGGCAGAGTCCATCGATTAGGGCATAACTGTTGTTGCCCAGCTCAAGCAGGCTGGCGATTAATCGACTGCCGGTAAGCAGGGTGCTTTTGCCAGGGCAATTCCCATCTTTAGCTTTAAAATCAAATTCTTTAATTAACCGCTGCCACTCGCCTAGTACGTCAAGAAGCTTATTCGCCAGCTCTTTTTCGCTGCTCTCGAAGGGTTTATTAAAAATATCTTTCGCCAGTTTAGCCGCTTTAGCTACTTGCTGTTCTGTATGCTGACGTACTCGACGAATACGCAGTGTGCTGTGGCTACGTACCGAGGTAAAATGTTCGTAGCTGCGTTTGAGGGGCAAATCACCATTCGGTGTAGATAGCGCAGCCTTACCAAGCAAGACCAGATGAGTCACCTGTAGCATTACTTCGTCACGGTTCCAGCCGAAGGGACGAGCACTGAATCGCTCTAACAATTCTTTAAGGTAGACCGGCTGATTTTTTTCATCTGCGACATTTAAAAAGAGTTCAATCTCCTTTTTTGCAGCAGCATTGGGGTCTTGTTCACCGAGATTTACATTTAGCTGTGCCATGTCATCGGCCATGATCACCGACTTCAGCTCTTGCACCGGGTTGTTACCACAGCTTTGTAGTAAAGAGAGCTTTTGGAATGAGTTTTCGATTACGTAGGCACAAGCTTCATCAAGCATATTGCTGACACTAGCCGATTTACTTTGCAGCTCATTACCGAGTGCGAATATCTGTGCTTGTTTCACCAGATCATCGAATAGTAATTTCAGACGGCTGCGACGCTGGGTGTTTTCGAGTGCTTTTTCTGCTAGCAATTTCTCTTGCTCAGGTCGTTTACCTCGTATCCCTGCTAGGAATTTCTCGGTTTTCAACCACGTATCAAATTCAGCCCAGATCCGCTTCTCACTCGACAGGCGTACCAGAATACAACCATTCCCTTCTTGGCTCAGTGCCTTGTAGGATTGTTCGTTATAACTGTCAAAATTGGCATCCAGTGGGGAAATGACTTTGAGCACCAGATCTGTTTGTTGGCTGCCGTCTATAGAGTGGCCGTTACAAAAGCGAGTCAGAGGGTAATCCTGCTTGTTTACCGGATAGCGATACTGACGGCGATTGCCCATTACCTCTTCAAACACCAACCGGGCCAGTTGCCGGTTCTCTTCAGTTGCTTCAACCTGAGTGTGTTTGATCTCCTGCTCGACTTCTTTTTCTTCGTTAGTCAGGAATACGTATTCATCGCCATTTCTGACAATCAATAGCTGGTTTTCAAGACGCTGTAGACTGGCTACGATTCGGCTTTTCAGTGCCACTTTATCGGTATCTATTTCTTCAATAGAGAGTGTGACCAGATTATCAATGGTGGATTTGACCAGATCGACATAGCGGATCAAAAACAGCGATTTAAGAATATTAATGTCGTAAGGATCGAGGCTTGCTTTCTCAGCCGCTTGTTCGAAGATGCGTTTAACGTTGGTATCGAGGAAAGATTCGATTGCCGGATAAAAGGCATGGAAAGGCACCAATACACCGATATCTTTGTTCATCTGCTGGCGTGCGGCATTCTGGAATGCATCCAGCAGAGAACGTTCACCACGGGAGAGATGTTTACCGGTAGCCCCCACTTTGCGGATTGCTTCGAAGACCTTTTGTACCAGCAGATACTGATAGGGAATAAAAGGGTAGTGATCAACAAACTCAACATTATCACTGTAGTTAGCAAGCTCAGCTGTAGTGCTGGTATCAAAGGTCAACTGGTTGCGAAGAATGTCGCCTTTTTGACTGAACAATTCTGCCAGGCAGTTTTTAGCGTTTTCACTTTTTTCGAGCAGACGTTTCTGTATTACCTCATTGGTATTGGACGAGGAGAGGGAAATCCTTGTGTGAAAACGCCCTTGGATCTTGGAGAAGTCTTGGCCTTTTTTAGCGCTAAGATCTCCTAGTACGGCATCGATATCTTCTTGTGAAGTGACGATTACCCAAGCTCTGCCTCCACAAGCGGTACCGATATTTTCTGTTATCGTCTGCAGTTTGAGCATCATCTGGGTGTTGTTGCCGATAAACTGTCCGACCTCATCTACCAGAAAGACCATGCGTTTACTGTCGCCAGATGGATCGCTACGATCGAGATACTCCCGCACCCATTTACAGAAGTTGGCAATGTCGAGAGTAAACATGGATTCGAGATTTTCCATACTCTGCACCGATGAGGCATCTGACTGGCCGGTAGCATAGGCCCAGGCTTTTGCCATTTCATCACGACAGAAACCATAGGCATCACGCTGTTCTTCCCAGCTTGAGCCCGTGAGTTCAGCAAATTTTGCTTTGAATGGCTCGTATTGGCCACGGGAATCTAACTCACGTTCCAAGTGTGCGATATGAGGATGGTCAGCGCAATATCCCAGGCGCTCATTGAAGACGCGCAAGAAAACTTTGAGAATGGCATCTTCTTTGTCTTCAGTATCTGCGCGGCTGTCGATATTAAAGAGAATTACTTCAGTATTGCGGTTAACTGCAGCGTGGATATCACCGTAAAGAAGGGGATCGCTGATTTTCTCTTTGAAAAACTCGATGGCAGCTTTTGTTTGGCCATTGTTAACAGCTTTCTTGTTACCTAGCAGGTAAGAGAGGATCTTTATAAAGTGAGATTTACCGGAACCGAAATAACCCGATACCCAAATCCCAATTTTACCCGCCACACTAGGATCATCTGGATGGCTGACACCAGGCAGGTAGG
The DNA here is from genome assembly GCF_040062275.1 of Klebsiella sp. GW_Kp182. Taxonomy (NCBI): domain Bacteria; kingdom Pseudomonadati; phylum Pseudomonadota; class Gammaproteobacteria; order Enterobacterales; family Enterobacteriaceae; genus Klebsiella; species Klebsiella sp. GW_Kp182. Next base: position 91,307 of record NZ_JBEAFQ010000010.1, read on the forward strand.
TCTCAAAAAAGTGACGAAGGTGGCGGTCAAGTTCACGGGTCACCACATACTCGTCAAGCTCAGTCCAGATGATTTGCTCATCCAGCTGCTCGGCTTTCACCACACCATTGATTGGGCGATCCAGTTGTTTGGTAAACAGCTCTCTTATCTGCATTAAAAATTCCGTCTCTATCATTCAGCGAGACTCTTCTGCTCGCTATAACGTGATGACTCTTTCGCGGCCAAGTTAGTGGTTTGAATTCTCTCAAAAAACAAGCTACGGCAGCAGTTTAAATTTCAGTACTTAGATGCGTGAGGCACCAGTTGGAAAGCTCGGTAGTAGTTGGCTGTTGCCACTTCTGCGCTGTCCAGATCAAAAGGATAAAGTTCGAGGCCGTTGTAACTGCCCGGATAAAACAATACCAATGGTATTGCCCCCATATGGGCATGTAATGCATTAAGCAAACTATGGCCACGTAGCAATGGCCAGCATTGGCCAAGACCTGATAACAATACAAATTGAGGCGAGGCCGGAAGCACTTTATCTATCAGATGCTTAGCAATTCGACCTTGTTCAAGAGGTCCTTTAAGTGCTTTGGCTAGCTCATCGGTACCTTTTTTGCGTTCCAGATCAAAAGCTTTATCTAACAATTTACGCTCTTGCAAAATTGCCAGTACCTCTTCGAACAGATTGAGATGAGCGAAATTCAGCCCCTGCCGAGCTAGGCGAGGCAGAGTCAATCTCAGATATTCCCGTACGGTAAGTTCAAATTGAGGTGGGTAATCAAAGATATAAAAACCGATCTCACCACCGAGCTCTTGGTTCTTCAGGAAGCCTTCACTTTTAAGCCGGTCTTCGATTTGTTCCAGACGAGCTGACAATTGCGGCTTACTGTCCAGTTTCGCTCTCATCTGACTGACTCCATCACATCGTAGACTTTTTGGCAGTCGAGACTGTTTGCCCACTCTCTTATCTGGGGTAGTAGGAAGACATTTTTCAGCTTTTTACTGCGGCCTGATTCCAGATACCCGCTATCTGCGAGGATTTTAAATACATTGTTGCCCATTTTCTGGATTGAGCTTTCGGAATATTGATCCAAGCCGACAATGGCACGCTGGCGGGATAGAATAAATTCCTGCCAGTCTTCGCTGCGCAATGATTCACGAAACATCTGTCGGGCATCAGACAGTGTCGTTGCCATGAAATCGGTCAGCACTGGGGATTGGCACATTGTCGCCATTAGCAACATTTGTCTGGCTGCATCATCAGGGGCCTTTAGTAGCTCAGTCCAGAATGCCTCACCCATCGGTTGAATTCTTTTACGCAGGGTTGAAGCCATGCGTTTAACACTGTGCACTGAGGTCTTCTGCAGCACATTGTCATTTACAATAGCATTATGCCATTGATCATCATTTGGTGAGGATATCAGCAGCTCCGCGATGACTCTGCTCTCACGCAACATCAGGCTGCCACCAATGATGTCACCCAGATATTCTTTGGCGGTCATAATGGCTCCACGGTCAGGGTTTAAAAACTCCGTTATGATACGCGAAATTGGAGCATATGGCCTTATGACAAAACACATTTTGCCTTTGCTATCGACCAGCGTGATTTTTCCGCTTCAGAGGCGCAATATAAATTGCCACGGATATTGCCGCACACTTGCAGGTGTAGCGATCATAAGGGGCTGTAAGGGCATCGCTCAGACCACCGTTACCTTCGAGAGCGAGAAAGGATTTGGCAAACATATTGTTGGATCCAGCCAACACGCAGGCATAAGCCATCCCTGAAGGGCGGACATAAGCCATGCGGTTGGAAGGTTTAAAGGTGTTGCGGGGGAAATAGCGGTGTGGTTGTCACACTATGAATTGCTGGCGTAAAAAACTGCCTTACTCAGAAGTCAGTCTTACGTGGTCGTCCGGTTGCTGGTCGCTCAGGGACCTCATTGCAACCAAACAACGGCAGCCCCTCTTTTTGTTGAATTTTGGTCATATACGCCAGTACCTGACGGATGTTGTCGATACTGTCCGGGTCGCTGTAACGTACCGGAATGTTGATATTGACCTCGTAATGCTCTTTAAACTCACGCCGGTGCAACCAGCCATTGGGCTGTCCATCAACAGCAGAAGATCCCTTGCCGGATGGCTGTGATCCTGTCGCTGGTATACCGTGGTATAGCTCTGACAGAGCAGTCAACCATCGTTCCGGTGGCGTTGCTGAGCGGGTACGGGTAAATCCCGGTCATTCAGCCTTGTCGCGGCCTGCCCCTGTTACTTTTCTCCGGTACCGTACTTCGCCCCAGAATCATGCCATTCTCTTTCTGTTTAACTTTCGCGAGATAGCTGATGGCATAGCGCAGGGCTTTAATTGCTGGGGTATCGGTATAGTGGATAACCTGGTCGATCCGGACCGGGTAATTCTCTTTCTTACGGCACAGGTAGTGGTATCCGTCTCCTTCGGTTGCCCTTTTCCAGATATCCCCCATCGTTCGGGAGAGCAGGTAAGGGTTCTGGTGATATTGCCCGTTCAGATAACCGAGTAAATGGATATGCAGACCTTTCTTCGGCGTGTATTCCATCACCCAGTAAAAACCTGCCAGAGCGTTTTCTGTTTCGGCAAGCAGGTGACGGATTTCTGTACACATAGTGTGTTTACAGGCATGCCCGAAACTGGCAGTGTTTCTCCGGTAAGCAAAATCAATCCGGAAGGGTAACAGCTTAGCGAAACGCTGAAACATCGCTTCCATGTGGGCGTTTATGTCCTCCAGGATCTGACTGTTCATTAAGTAGTTAGGATTGGCGTTGTAAGGCTTCATTGGAATTCCTCGTGTTGAGTCAAAGGAAATGGGTGTGACGTAATTTATGAACAGCCCACGGTGCAGGTGTATCGGGTGGTAACAACAGCGGAAATCACGCCACAGAGGACATATGGGGACAACGTATCCCGGCCCGTTGTTAATCACGTTTTCACAGATGGGTGAGCTATCTCGTGCAAATACGCTGGCAGCAGCATTCACAGAGCAGGAGTGGCTTCTTGATATGAGCGGGTTGTTATCAGACAGCTACAATGGTGACTGGCTGGATCACGACTACCGGGCTGACGGAACTACATCAATGAGCTGTACAGTGAAACAGGTATGCAGTGAGACATAAGACAGACATAACTTACTGACTTCTATAAATAATATTAATTAACCTTAATTATTCATTTCTGATGACATCAGCTGATGCTTAAGCCAGCATCACTAACGACTGACAAAGCCTTGTTGCATGCAGCTTCGCAGAGTGTTTTTTGAACAAAAACCACTCCAAAGGTAGCTTCTGCAGAAATGACTATTGTTTTACCCTGCAGAAGCCGGATTTACTGTCAGCTATCGGAGTTTAATTTAGTGGTTCAGCTGTCGTTCGCCACGCAAAGCAGACGTACTCGTCCATCATACTCGTTAGCGCAGGGTTTTCTTCCTGCCGGTTATTGATCCAGAGCTCCATTTCCTGGTCTTTTATGAATCTGAGATTGTCAGTCCAGTCATCCAGACTATTCCCCAGCATCAAATCGTACCAGCACAGCCAGACCAGCTTCAGACGCAGCTCGCTACCGCTGAACTGCCGAAACAAACTGATGAGTTTATTTGCCACAGGACGCTGTTTTAACCGCACGCACTCAGACAGCAGAATACCTTCCAGCATGGGATGGTGAGCCAGCAGATGTTCCTGAGTAAATAAACTGACGCTCAGGTCATCATTAACAGTCAGTGGGGCTGCTGCTCTGCCATAAATAATCCGGTGCAGACACTGGGGAACAACAGCAATAACCTCTTCCTCTCCCGGAAACTTAAGGCTACCAACCGTCAGGGTATGGTGATGATATATATTCTGGTGGCACATACCCGATCTGACCGTCAGCTTCGTAAAATCGGTCAGCCAGGTCTGGTAACATTTATAAAGTTCTTCGTAACGAGGCTTGTAATCTTTCATGTTCATATTCCTTCTGGCTTAAATGACAGACAGCAGAAAACCTCCGGAGCAACCGGATAGTCATTATTCTGCTGAGGGTTTAGTCTGGTGGGCGGTTATTTACGGGACTGATCGATTCGTTCCTGTAGCCAGTTTTCGACTTCGCTTTTTAACCATCGGGAGCTTCGGCCCAACTTAATTGGTCTCGGGAACAGGCCATCTTTTATCAGTTTGTAGAACCACTTGTCCGTAAGCCCTGTAAGCTTCGTGATGAACCGCATATCCACCAGTTGGTCATCAAGCAAAGAAATTTGTTCTGTCATGATGTTTTCTTCCATTGTGGGATTATCCTGAGCTGGTGGTTGATTGCTCGTTACTACCAGCCCTTCCACATCAATGGATTGATACGTAAAAAAATGCAGAACGTAAGTTACAAAGTGCGAGGACGCCCCAGTCCACTGGGGGACTGTACCTCACTGGCTCCGTAGTGATAGTGACCGTGCTTTTGCTCTTCTTTGGCGAGATAGCTGATGATGTAGCGCAGGTTATCGATGGCTTCGGTATCACCGTAGTTCACCGGCCTATCAATACTGACTTCATAAGTGGACTTGTATTCGCAGCGGTTGTAATAGCCTTCTCGTTGCGTTATTCCCCTCCATATTGTTCCAACTCTCTCAGCTATTGGGTAGATAGCCTGATTAAGGTGCCTGTCGAGATAGAACACGATATGGGCATGGCAGCCGTGGTCTACAGAATTCTCGAGTACCCAGAAATACCCAGCCAGATTTGTGTGCTGCAGGGTACGTTCAACCAGCATGCGCACTTCTCGCTCGGTTTCATTCCATGAATGACGTTTATAACGCTCTGTACCTTTCTGATAGAACAGGTCGAGTCTGAGTGCCTGTATTCGCGAGTATCGGTTCAGTAGCTGATTCAGGTGGTCATTGAGTAGAGACAGTAGAAACCAGTTCATCGTGTATCTGGAATTGAAAGGGTAAGGTGTGTGCATTGATTTATCCTTTGTCAGGTGGAGTACAAAGGATTGGGATAAGATGTAATTTTTAAGAGAAGCAGGGATACGGCAGATACAGGGAACTATGTATCCAGGGGAATACAGGCAGGGTTAATGATTGGGGGAAGGAGCTGTGAACAGGGTGGTATAGAAACAGGGAGTGCCCCTTAATTATACTAAAAACCCAAATGTTCATATCTGCTGTTGAACGATTCTAATGAGGTGAAAAGAGGAGGGTCATAGAGTGAAAATAACAGGAATAATGCAGTAAAATGTCAGGCTTTTATCACAATAAAATCAGTAGGATATCAGTAAAAAATCAGCCATTCCTCAGCCTGTGACCCGCCTCCCTCTACCTAAAAGATGCTCATGCTAATCTGTGTTCAGGAGCCAGAGTTAGAGGGAAGAGACGATGTTGCATTACGATATGATCCGTTACGAGATAATGTACCTTAAAATGTTGGATAGGTTTTTCGATTCAGATCACTCGTTACTGTGCAGTACTTATGAAACGCCGGATCAGTTTCGACGTTTGATCTCTCAGATCCTTGAGCGGTATTTCTTGGGCGATCAGGACAGTATCAAAGTTGGCCGGAAAACTCTTAAAGAATGGGCTGACCTGCAACTGATTGATAAAGACTATTTTGAATGTTTCAAAGGTACACCAAGAGCATCGTGGTTTGCTCACCATTACATTTTTGAATACCCAGTAAAATCTGCAGGGTTGACGCTTGGTGGGTTGGGGAATGACGTCGGTTGTTCTAGTGATTTTAATTCCCTTTTAATGGACGATAATATCTTCACCAATATTGATTTCTCTAATTTGAATATCGATTTGGACGATATTGATTGGGACTTGATAACTAATCCACAGGCGACTGCTTCGAAAAAAACGAAACGTCTTTTCTCTCGATTTTATCTGAACGCGGGAGCAAGTACCGATCTGTACAACCCCACTCCGGTAACTGAGCGTGAACTGATCAACGGTGTGATGAGATACATTGATGAAGCTCCATGCTCACTTGGAGATAAGATCTCTTATTTCAGAAAACTGCATGATCGTTGGCTTGAGCAATATGATTTTTTTCTGACAGATTTTGACTGGATTTCACGTGATGATGAAACTCAGTTAGTTTATCTCTGGGACTATCTCAAAGGAAAAGGACGAATAGCGGGCTATCTTCGCCCTTATAATACGTCTATGCGTTATGACATGATTATTGCGGCTATGGATGTGTGGAACATCCAACCTGAAGAGAAACTGGAGTTTATTGAGAAGATGAAACATGCCTGGCAAGCGGCGAAATCTTATCGGCGATCTGCTAAATAGCGTTGTGATCCCAGTGGTTTCTGCGTCTGATTTCTCATTGTAGTGATGAATCTGAGTCGACCCTTTGAGTCGATCCAGGGTCCTCTCACTATCTCCTCCTTGTCCCGTTACGTACAGAGCACATAGTCGAGGTATGAAAATTAGAACGTTTACTTCTGGCTCGAAGCGTGCAAGCTAGCTGATCTGAAGGTCCGCTATGAGCGAGAAGCGGACCTTCAAATCCGAACAGGTTCAATTGATTAACCTTGGTTGTCAGTTACGCCATCGTTAACATGAAGCCGATCGAATAATCCCCAGCCCCATTTTTTACAAAAACGCAGTGGCAAGAAAGATAGATTCTGGCTCATGACAAGTAGAGTTGTTCATTTGTATAAAGAGACTTCGCCTTCAGGACGCGTTTTGAACCTGCGATGCATCCACAGGTATTGCTCAGGAGCACGGAGAATTTCACGCTCGATAATCTTGTTCATATAAGCCGCTGCGGCGACCTTATCTTCCCCTGGATAACCTGCCAACGGATTGCTGATATACATGTGATAACCTTTTTTATCGCTACGTCGAACCATGCTAAGTGTTATCAAGTGTGCACCAGCGAGTTTTGACAGAGCATACGTTCCGTTCGTCGTGGCTGCTTTTTTTACCGAGAAAAAAGGTGCAAAAACGCTTCCCTTAGACCCATAATCCTGGTCTGGTGCAAACCAAACGGCTTCACCTGCTTTTAGCGCATGAACAAAACCTGATAAATTACGTCGATTAATCATAGCCTTATTTGAACGCATACGCCCTTTTGTCTGTACCCATTCCATTAATGGATCATTGTGTGGGCGATACGTTGCCATCATAGGATGGCATAACCCCATTACTCTTCCACACAACTCAAGGGACATAAAATGAATCCCGACAACCATTACTCCTTTTGTCGCGCCGGTCAGGTTTTCAAGCCCTTCGACATCAAACCATTTTTTGACTCTCGCATCGCTCCAGAACCAGGCCATTCCTGTTTCCATCAGGCCCAGCCCGAGAGAAACAAAGTTTTTATTGACCATCTGGCTCCGGGCAAACGGTGTCATCTCGGGAAAGCACAGTTCGATATTTCTAATCGCAATTCCTTCCCGGCGTTTCAGAAAGGGTCTGGATATTTTTCCAAGGCCAGAGCCCAGAGTATGTAAAACCGGGTAAGGAAGTTGAACGAGAAGCCACAGCAGACCCAAACCAAACCAGGTAAGCCAGTGGCGAGGATGAAGTAAATTATGAGTAAAAGTCTGTGCCATAAATTTCCTTAATGCTAATGAAGGTTATAATGCAAAAGGAAAACAATGAAGCAATTCGTCTTTAGCGATACATTTTGTTTTAGACAATTTAAAGTCATCTAAATTCAGAAAAAAATAGCTTTGCAATGACTGGTAAAGAATTTAAAGAGTCAGGAATGAATTGAAAGCCAGCAAAGTTATTCTGTTATAAATCCATGTTTTATCATTGATACTCAAGAAATTGTCTTCTTGATTCATCATCATCAAGGTACTCAAAAGAAAGAAGCCGAATTTTGGTAAGTTTATAAAACCACTCACAATCGTTTCGTTGAATAATTTCGCCTGGTTTGAAACATATCCCGGATGCCACCCGAATAATCGCATATTTACCATTACTAAACCTGACCCGGTGAATACAGAAAGGTTGGCCAGGCTGTCCGTGACAGCTGTTCGACATGATATGCCCTTCAATAAAAACAGATTTTTTAGATTTCATTATCATACCCTCGACAACAGCAGTACAGGAGGAATGTTGTCATTTTCCGACATCACTGACGTTAAGTGGCAGAAGCTGATCAGCCGCCGATACACCAGCATTCTGAAGGTCTGAACAACAGTCCGCAGGCAGGGCACTCAAGAACCGCATCTTTTCTTAGTTTACCTGCTTTCTGATCGGCTCTGTGTGCACATACCGGGCAGGCAACATGAACCGGTCTTTCTTTAAAATACCTGAGCCCATTTGTATAAGACATAAATAATTCTCTGAGGAATAGAGTGATTATTATACGCTTTAATATAAAAATAACTGGCATAAGTTATGTTAAGTTGTGTCTGAATCAGGATATCAGATATTGAAAATTGAACGTCTTATTTATGATACACTACCCTTCCGTGAGAAATTTAAGATGAAATCAGAAGACACCCTTGACTGGTATCCGGCACAATTACCGCCTGTGAAAATTATTCTTGGAGAAGCCGTGCTGGCTGTGGGTAAACAGGGCCGACCGATTAATACCCGCACCTTGCTGGAATACCTTCAGGTCATGCAGGACAAACAAAAAAGGCGGGATGACAAAATCGCCATGCAGACTGCGATTGATGTTCTCAGGGATAATCAGCGCATTAACGGCAGACGTTAATGCACCTCCGGGATCAGTGTCAGTTCTGAATGATCTCAACCGTATGGTTTTGTCCATCATCCTTCAGCGGTATTCTGTCATCAGGGAGGAGAACACCATCCAGCGTCACGCAATATTCTGCATCGCCGCGTGAAACACTAATCTGATAATGGCTTTCACCATATTGATATGCCATAGAAAAAGACGACCACTCATCCGGTAACCTGGCATGAACACTAAAGTCAGTGCCGGAACGTTTTATCCCCAGTAATTCTTCGGTAAGTAAACGCCAGGCCCAGGCTGCTGAACCGGTATACCAGCTCCACCCTGCACGTCCGGTATGGGGAGCGACGCTGTAGACATCAGCACTCATGACATAAGGCTCAGCTTTATAAATCCCGACAGAGTCCGCATTCAGGGTATGATTTATAGGGTTGAGCATTGACCAGAGTTGCCAGGCTCGTCCGGCATTCCCCATTCGGGCAAAGGCCATCACTGCCCAGATGGCGCCATGCGTATACTGCCCTCCGTTTTCCCGCACGCCGGGCAGGTACCCCTGTATGTAGCCCGGATTTGGACCGTGTCCGTCGAAAGGAGGCGTTAACAGTTTGATCAGCCCTCCTTCGTTATCCACAAGGTGCTTATCCAGCGCCTGCATGGCCTTTGCGCACCGTCCCGGGCTCGCGGCGCCGGACAATACAGACCAGCTCTGCGCAATCGCATCAATCCGGCAGTCCTGTGAGGTTTTCGATCCCAGGGGAGTACCATCGTCAAAATACCCGCGCCGGTACCATTCCCCATCCCAGGCGTGGGCTTCGAGATTACTTTGCAGGCGCAGAGCCTGTGAACGGCACATCGCGGCGACGCTTTCATCCAGCCTGCGCTCCGCCAGCGCTGCAAACCGCTGCAAAATGTCGTACAGGAAGAAGCCCAGCCAGACGCTTTCACCTTTGCCTCCGATACCCACCCGGTTCATCCCGTCATTCCAGTCACCAGCCCCCATCAGCGGCAGGCCATGCTCACCGAAGCGAAGTCCATAGTGAATAGCTTTGACGCAGTGTAACCAGAGTGTCTCTTCGGTGCCGCTGATGACCGGCGTGTCATAGACAGACTCTTCACCAGGCTGAAGCGAGCGTCCCTCCAGATAAGGAATGCGTATTTCCAGTGCATCCATATCCCCCGTCGTTTCAACATAGTGGCAAACAGCAAGCGGCAGCCAAAGATAGTCATCGGAACAGCGGGTACGCACACCGTTGCCGTGTGGCGGGTGCCACCAGTGCTGCACATCCCCCTCGATAAACTGCCGTGATGCACAGAGTATTATCTGTTCACGCATCCGGTCCGGAGCAGCGTGGCTCAGAGCCAGCGTATCCTGCAGCTGATCGCGAAAACCAAATGCACCGCCAGACTGATAGTAGCCACTCCGGGCCATAAGACGGCAGGCGACCGTCTGATACAACAGCCAGCCATTAACCAGTAAATTTACGGACGTGTCGGGGGTGTTAACTACGATTTTATCGAGAACATTGTGCCAGTGATTATGAATCCGGTTCAGCTCCTGGCGGACCGTATCCTCGTTCATGTAGCGGGCCAGCGTCTCCTGAGCACAAACATCATTCTCCTCTGCGCCGAGGATAAAAATAAACGTCCTCTGGTCCCCGTCAATTAATGTAACCGCCGATTGCACCGCTCCGCAGGGATCCAGACCGGCCCCCGTCTTACCAGAAAGCTTTTGCAGTTTCATGGCCGAAGGGGCGTGAAGGGAACCATTACGGCCAATAAACTCCCGGCGATCCCCTGTCAGAGAACAGTCATTACCGCTGACGGCAAAAAATGCAGTTCGGCCGCCACCATTATCACCATAAAAGTTATTCGCAAGCACCCCGCAGCCGCCGGGCGTTCTGGCCACATGTGTCACAATGTGAGGGGCTGAGCGCGTTCGTGTTTCTCCGAGCGTCCACTCTACATAGCCTGTGACGGAAAGTTGACGTGTCCGTCCCGAAGAGTTACTGAGCGTCAGGAGCACCAGTTTAACCGGATCTTCTTCAGCAACCAGGACCGTCAACTCGCTGTCTATACCACTCTCACGATGGGCAAAAACGCTGTAGCCAAAACCATGGCGGGTCAGGTAATCACCGTGTCCGCGAACAGGTAAAGCCGTCGGCGACCAGCACTCCCCGCTCTCTTCATCGCGCAGGTAAAATGCCTCGCCGCTGCGATCGCTCACCGGATCGTTCTCCCACGGCGTCAACCGGTATTCATGGGCATTCTCATACCAGGTATAGGCCTGCCCTGCCTCTGAGATCACACTGCCAAAACGAGAATTTGCCAGTATGTTCGACCAGGGAGCCGGTGTAAGCGCATTTTCACGAAGGACGATCTGATACTCCCGCCCATCCTGAGAAAATCCACCGTACCCATTGAAATGGCATAACTGACTGGTATCAAGGCTCCAGTCCGTATGTTGATTACGCTCGCGCACAGCACGCGGAATGAATGCCCTTGCCGGCGATTTCAGGGTATGAATACGCTGGTTAAGCTGCTCATTAATCCCCCCTGCGCGGTCATCAAGATAAAGACAGGCCACGCTCATCAAAAGCAACTTATCCTCAGCGGAGAGATGCTCACCGTTGCGGACAAAAAGCCCGCCCTTTTTATCCAGCAGACTGGCTTCAGACCCGGCATAAATTAACTCCATAATCTGATTTTGTAATCCCTGCTGGTAGCCGCCGGGGCTGTTATTCAGGATAACTAAATCAACATCCAGCCCTTTCTGTCTCCAGTAACGGTGTGCCTGAATCAGTGTGGTCACTGAGGTGATACTTTCCTCGCTGGTTATACTCAGCAGCACTATCGGCAGATCCCCTGAAATTGCCCAGCCCCACAGTCCGGACTGGCCACGCCGGTTGCGGCCGATCGCCTGGCCTTCGGCGCGCAGCTCCTGGACAGGGTAAAGCACAGCGCTGGCGAGACTATTGAACAACGTGGCATCATCTTCACTGGCGTTCATCTGGCGCAATACCACCAGACTGTGAGACCTGGCCAGTTCAAAGACGCGATCGGCGATAGGGTAATCGCGATATTTCTCCAGCAACGCCAGGCTCTGCTGACGGGTCTCGCTGATGCCATAAATGATATCAATCGTAACCGGCTGCCCCGGCTGCAGAATGAGGACGTTGCGAATTGCCAGTATCGGATCCAGCACCGAGCCCGACGTGTTGCCTAGCATCCCTCCCGTCTCTATTGCCTGTGCATTCGCAGGGTTTCTGCCACGTCCAATAAACCTTGCCCTGTCCGTTTCAAACGACACGTTATGTCGGTTATCGCCGTGCACCACCATCATGTGAAACAGGCAAGGGCCCGGTTCATCCGGTGAGCGCGGGCGCCGGTGGCAAAGAATAGCGTCACGCTCAGGAGCCAGCTCAGTCTGAATAAACAAATTGCTGAATGCCGGGTGTGCCAGATCGCTGGCATCAGGTGCCAGTACCACTTCAGCATAGGTTGTCAGCTCCAGAGAGCGAGGCTTGCGACCACGATGAATCAGTGTGAGCCGTCGCAATTCAACATCATCCTCCGGAGAGATCACCACCTGAGTTTTGACGCTGAGTCCCCCTAAGCTGCGTCTGAATTCTGCCCCCGCATCGGTGAACAACACTTCCTCGTCTTGTCCGCTGGTGTAGCCTGTTGGTTGCCAGGTATTGCTCCACACATCTCCCGTCTGGGTATCGCGGATGTAGCAGAATGCTCCCCAGTTATCACGGGTGGTATCACTGCGCCAGCGCGTTAGTGCAATATCATTCCAGCGACTGTAACCGCCGCCGCCCGCGGTCAACATCAGATGATAATGGCCGTTGGACAGGAGTTGAATATCCGGGGCGGGGGTATCCACGCTATAGAAAATACGGGGTTCATAGCGAACGGGTTTGACCATGCCCTCATGAGATTCAAAATGACGGCGCGGACTGTACAGATCGACCGCATCCGGCACGCGCTCCTGTAACAGCAGACTCGCTGACCGGAATACCGTACTGGACATAAAGCGTTCAGTCATGGGGGCATCAAGCAGCACATGAGCCAGCGCCTGAAATGCCATACCCTGGTGATGCGCCATCCAGGACTGTACCACCGCATAGAGCTGACCGGTTGCAAGACGTGAGGGGGTATAGTCCAGCGCTTCATAAAAACCGTATTCTCCGCGTGCACCATTTTTTTGCAGCCTGAACAGGTTCTCACAAGCTTTCTGCGGGGAAACCATCAGCGCCAGCAGCGTGGCGTAAGGAGCGACAACCATGTCATCGGCAAGTCCCCTGCGTAGACCGAGCCCCGGTACGCCAAATGCCTGATACTGATAATTATGCTGAACATCAAAAGCATGATAGCCAGACTCTGAAACACCCCATGGTACCCCGCGTTCTTTCCCCCAGTGAATCTGGCGCATAACCGCCGACTGACTCATTTCATCGAGCAGGCTGCCGGGCCAGGTGGGCATCACCAGATTCGGCATCAGATATTCAAACATGGATCCGCTCCATGACATCAGGGCAGTTTCATTATCAATCGTGGTAAACAATCGACCCAGCGCGTACCAGCTTTTAAGAGGCAGCTGATTAGTCGCAATGGCAAGAAAACTGGTCAGGCGGATTTCAGACGGCAGGAGATCGTAGTGGCTCTTGTCAGGCATATTGGTGTCACAGTTATAACCGACGCTGAGCAGACTGGTTGCTTCACTGTACAGAAAGGCGAAATCCATCCGGGCATGCTCATCCAGCCGCTGTTCCAGCTCGGTGATAATATTGAGTCGCATTCGGGCCTGCTCCGCCACTGACGCCGGAGGCGTTCCTGTACCGGTTAATGTCGGACGGGCAAGCTCGCTCAGCGTCGGCAGCGTCTGTTCATTCCAGGATGCAGGCAACCAGCCAAGCAACAGAGACCACTCATGGCAAAGCTGAACCAGTTGATGCTCCAGATGTCCAGCCCAGCGCATCTGAAGAGGAGATCCCTGATGACATGCGCTGGTCAGATGGTTGCACTGGGTGCGCATGCTTTTCAGTTCGCTGAAAAGCGCCTGCGGAGAGAGCGACACCGCGTTCAGGCAATGCTTGCGCAGCAGTCTCAGGCTGTCAGGTGGGTTCTTACCCCACTGTTTTTCCAGAATATCCAGCGTATCGTTCAGTCCTGCCAGTATCTGTTGGTTGCTTAAAACAGGCTGATGACGCATGGCGGACAGGCCTGCACGCAGGGTCAATAAATGCCCGGCCATATTGCCGCTGTCGACGCTGGAGATATAGCGTGGACTGAGGGGGACCAGCGAACGGGTGTCATACCAGTTGTAGAGATGGCCCCGGTAGTGTTCCATTTTATCCATCGTGTCGAGCGTGAGCGACACGCGCCGGAGCACCTCTCCGCCAGGCAGGTAGCCAAAGTCCCATGCCGTCAGGTTAGCCATAAGTGAAAGACCAATATTGGTAGGAGAAGTTCGGTGTGCCACCGTCGGTTGTGGTATTTCCTGATAATTATCAGGCGGAAGCCAGTTCTCTTTTGCTGTGGCAAATGTTTCAAAAAAAGCCCAGATTTCACGGCTTGTCTGGCGTAACAGCTGTTTTTGTTCCTGATTAGGCGAAAAAACCTTTCGCACGGGCTGGCGACTCAGCCAGCTCATCAGCAGCGGTGCCACACACCATACCAAACCGATCGGTAACGCAATCCCCAGCAGCTGTGGGGCAAATTGTCCGGTCAGTATTGTCAGCGCCACGCCACCGGCAGCGTTCAGCCACATCGCCTGATAAAAACGTGCAACAGTGGGTCTGGCCTGACTGCTGTCCTGGCTGTGGCTGACCCACTGGCTGAGGTGACGCCTGCTTATCCCCAGTCGCCATAGCGTCACGGCGATCGCTTTCAGCGAATATCCGGCTTCGTGCGGCAGTATCGCAAAATTAAGGCTGATACCTGACAGACGCTTTAGCGCGCCCGCCCCCACCAGTAACAGATGCGACTTCACGCGGCGACGCAGAGGTTTATGCAGAAGGTCGTGGCTAATGCAGAGGATGGCTGGCAACAACCATATCAGCAACAGTATGCCCAGCCAGTAAACCGGATTGGGTACCCAAAGCAGAGTGAAGAACAGCAATATCAGTAAGGAGGGGGCGACCAGACTGCGACGTAGATTATCGAGTAATTTCCAGTAAGAAAGCGCGGTCAGCGGATTCCTGACCCGGGTTCCATCGGCTTTTCTGACGCGTGGTTTTAGCCAGTTAAGCAGTTGCCAGTCACCCCGGATCCAGCGTGAACGTCGTGCAACATCCGACAGATAATTATTAGGGTACTGTTCGTACAGTAACACCTCGCTCAGCAGACCCGAACGTGCATAGCATCCTTCAAGCAGATCGTGGCTGAGTACCAGATTTTCCGGGCAGATGTTCGTAGTGGCCTGCATAAAAATATCAACATCGTAAATCCCTTTGCCCACAAACGAGCCTTCCCCAAAGAGATCCTGATAAATATCCGAAGACATCATCGAATAAGGGTTATTGCCCGGTACGCTGCTGCGCAGGGCTGCGTAACGCCCCTGACCGTTGCGTGGTATCTCCTCCGCAAGACCGGGCTGTAAAATACCGAATCCTTTGACAACCCTCTGGCGTACCGGATCATACTCAGGCGTATTCAGCGGATGCGCCATCGTCGCGACGAGTTTGTGTGCCGTATCGCGCGGGAGCACCGTATCGCTGTCCAGGGTAATGACGTATTTTATGTGACCCGGTAAAAGGTGGGCAGGCATCTCTGCAACGCTGACGAATTGCGTTCCGGGATGGCGCAACCAGCTGTTCAGTAACGCCAGTTTTCCCCGCTTGCGTTCATAGCCCATCCACGCGCCTTCCGAGGGGTTCCATTCAGGCTGGCGATGTAACAGATAAAAACGTGGTCGGCCGGAGGGGTAGCGGCGATTAAGCGCCTGCGTATCGGCGATAGCCTGTCTGAGCAGTGCGTGACTTTCCGGCGAGGGTTCATTTTCAGAATCAGCAAAATCAGTGAGCAGCGCGAACCTGAGATTTTCGTTTTCATTCCCCAACCAGCAGACTTCAAGACTGGTGAGGAGCTGGCTGAAACTTTCGTGGCTGGTCAACATGCAGGGAATGACTAACATGGTGGCACTGTCAGCGGGAATACCGGCTGAAAAATCCATCCCCGGCAAGGGTCGAGGAACGCGAAAACGGGTGGTTGCATCACTGAGCAAATCGCTCATTAACTGAGTTAATGCGATAATCAGAGGTAATATCACCGCGATCAATAGCCAGTCTGCGCCCTGCATGGCGGTTTCGTGCAATATTGCTGCGGTCGCTGCGGTTGTCAGCAACGCCAGGCTTCCAAGCCATGACAGCAGGGTTATTCTGTTGAAACTGTGCCGCAAGCGTATGAGCCTTGAGGCGTCTGCCAGGAGATGAATATCCAGCGCCTGTCGACCTTCGCCCGCAAGATAATAACCAACATGATGTTCCGGTGTATCAGGCGCTTTTTCCTCTGAAAACGCCAGCGCCTTCTCAGCAACCTCAGGCTCGCTGAGACCGCTGTCTCTGGCCAGAACCTCAACTACGTGCCGGTAATGATCCCGGGTATTGAAATGCATCCGGGGATAGATGCCGGCAGGATCATTGCGTAATGCCTGTTCGACAACGCTTATCGTTTCGGCGAAATCAGCCCAGTCCGTTTCACTCAATAAACGCAGGCCCGCGATGCTGTTACTGACGGACAGCTGGCTGGCGGCAAGCTGCTGATTGAAACTATGTATGAGAACGTCAGTGGTGATCCCCTGTTCCCGAAGGCACTGATCAACCCAGGTCAGAGGTAACGACAGCGCGTTGCCATGCCCCTGCAGGCGCCGCACCAGCTCTGCGACAAACGCACTGGTTAACGGAGGTCGGGAGCGCGCCATATCGGCAACCACCATGATTAAATCACCAGGCGCACTCTCTGCACATTCGACAATCCTTGTTATCCACGTATCAGCAAGGTTTCTGTCCTGCTGCGCTTTTATCACTTCCATACTGATACGACGAAGATTTTCAATCAGCGCAAGGCGCAGCATTCCCGGTAACGCCCAGACTTCACCCAGCGTCAGCGGCGTCACCTGCTGATAGGCAGTGAGATAGCTGGTCAGGCTGGCGGCATCCCAGCGGCCATCGCCGTGAGCAATGGCCTCTGATGCGATATGATAAATTCGTGGGCAATTCAACGGCGATACCAGCGACGGAAGACCTTTGCCAAAGCTTTTCGGCAGATGCTGGCGGACAGTGCGGATTTGTTCCTCAATCAGATAATAATTGTCCAGCAGCCATTCACCGGCGGGCATGATACTGGTCTTTTTACCCGCGTTAAGCTCATAGCAGTTTTGGGTAATGACGGCCTCATTGTCGCCAAGCCGTTTCAGAAGATAATAAGGATGCCTATCCGGTGATACTTTATGAGTCCGCGCCAGCTTCTGGCCGTAGCGTTCCATCTGGACGGTCGAAAAGAGTTCTGACCGCGGTGAGCTTTCACCGGCAGGATCGTTCGCCGAAAACGTTATGTTTTCGGCAGCATTCATCAGAATACGGGAGCGGTTAAACCACGCTCTGGGGATCATTTTCATAGCATTGCTCTGATGCGACGTTAGCGCGCAGGAGCAGTTGCGAAATCAGTTCAGAAACGTTCTCTCAGGATGGGCGTCAGGCATCAGGGATTTAACAGCTGCCGGAATCTAACATAAGTATAGGACATGAGCTCTGTTCTGCGATTTTGGTCGAGCTAGCGTCGGGAGATAAACAGAGCCTTACATCCGGGGC
This sequence comes from Klebsiella sp. GW_Kp182, assembly GCF_040062275.1. Classification (NCBI taxonomy): domain Bacteria; kingdom Pseudomonadati; phylum Pseudomonadota; class Gammaproteobacteria; order Enterobacterales; family Enterobacteriaceae; genus Klebsiella; species Klebsiella sp. GW_Kp182. Next base: position 108,766 of record NZ_JBEAFQ010000010.1, read on the forward strand.
AAAGCATGGTTTGGTTGAGCCGGATTTTTGACAACGGTTGTACTGATTTTAAGCCACAAACAGGACAGGCAGCAGTGGCAGTAGACGCACTGCTGAAGAATTTCATTGCGTAATTGATAACAGACATAACCATTAACCTTTCAATGAATGAGCTTCACCGTACCACATGTGGTTAAGTTTTAATCTATCTATTTTGACATACTGAAAATCAGGAAAGATAAATGTTCGCAGCCACAGGCCCCCTGAGACCGTTTATCCGGCAAGACTCTATGCGGCTTCCAGGGATGAGTAATTCTGATTAGCGAGAGTTAACGGCTGAAATGTGAAGCAGAACGTCTTTTCGTCCATCAGATGGGATGATGAGGCCTTTACCACTAAGAATATCAAAGCTTTTGACAATTCCTGTCATTTTATGGGACAAGTCAATTCCTTATTGAAAACACGTAAAGACTATACATTGAAAATGGCATTCAGCCACTTTTATTTTCCCTACAGGACCTCTGGACGGCTAAAAGATAATTTGCTTATATCGATTCCCTGTGTCTTAATGAATCCCATCAGTTCGATGTACTAATGAAAGTTAGAAATTTTCCGGGCAGTTCTCATTACCAGGCGCTATCGTTGATATCCCCTCTTTTGAGTCCATACGTTTAATCTTATACGTTTACTATCAATACAATCATGTATAACGGAGTCAGTATGACCTCGAGAATTATGGGCCTGGTTAAATGGTTTAACGAAGACAAAGGTTTTGGCTTCATCTCTCCTCTTGATGGCAGCAAAGATATCTTTGTCCATTTGTCTGCACTTAATGGCGACAACTTTAAAACTTTATTTGAAGGTCAGAAAGTTGAATTCGCCATTCACCGCGGAGACAAGGGTCCTGCTGCTGCAAATGTAACACTTTGCGATAAATAAATCATTGTGGGCCTGCGATAACGATGAAGGATTATTCCTGAGTAGACAGATCCATAACTTAAATCAGATGAAAGTCGTTTATTCTTAATATCTGATCAGCATATTTTTCAAAATTATGAGTATGCTAAGCGATGTGATGAAGTGCAGTACTACTGCATAAAAAGTCTAAAAGCACAAGCTAACCACATGTTAAATAAGAAGTGCGTAATGGCTTTGACCTTAATGGCATCTGCCAGTTAATATCCACGAGAGAACAGGGTAATAGAATATGATTAAAGTCCTTGTTTTCTTTAATGCTGAATCCTGTAAAGTCATGACCGTTCTGGAAGGTATATCCTCTATCAGGCAGGAATATCCAAACGGTGAAGAAACACATCTTCGGATTATGTCTGCAGGTTTTCCTTCCTTAACTGGCGATCATGGTATTGTTTACGTGGCTACTGACAGGGAGTTAACGTCACAGGAGATACTTGATGCGGCCAGGAAATATTTATAGAATTTTTGTCATGCTCTCTGCTCCACGTTTAATTGCATGCTTACCCTATTTATCAGAATCGAACAAAAAATGAGTTAAAAGCATTTATGGCCTGCTAACAGCAGGCTTTTTTTTTACATTACACTTTTTTAGAAACGTCTCTATAAAGAGAGAGTAATTCGCTACCCTCTGACAAAATGCAGGTGTCTCCCCCCTGCGTGCCATCTTGCCATTTGTGAAAACCTTGCTAAGTGGCGGCGCTGTCTCTCCTCATTTTAAATCTCATCAGGTGTGACTGAAGCAATAAGTTATGAGGGTATAAAAAGGCTCTCCGGATGACTCCTGGCATCATAGTTTTAAGTACCTTCAAAAATGCATGGACATTTCGTAGGAGTTGTAATTTAGTTCTTGCACATTCTTCTTAATTTTGTCTTGCGATAAGAGATTTATATAAGTAGTCTAAACCTCGTTAATAACAATATGTACCAATCGGATTAAAATGCTCAGTAAGAAAAATCGGATTGATGAGCAACCGTCGACATTGGTATTTGCTGAACAACGAAAAAACTTTATAAGGTCTCTTTATGTCAGATGCTCTTACACAGTTAAACAATATCCGTACCTTACGTTCTCAGACTCGTGAAATGTCATTAGATGTACTGGAAGATGTTCTGGAAAAGTTTAAAATTATTCTTATAGAACGACGAGAAGAAGAGACATTACGTCTTGCAAATGAAAGTCAGCGCCGCGATAAACTGGAAACACTTCGTCAGATGATGCTTGATGAGGGTATCGACCCCTCCGAACTTTTAGCTGCTATTGGCTCTCCGGGTAAGGCTAAAAGGACGCGCTCCCCCCGCCCCGCGAAGTATCGATATACTGACGAAACTGGAGAGTCAAAAACATGGTCAGGTCAGGGGCGAATGCCGAAGCGGATCTCAAATCTGATTGCTGAAGGTGGAGAATTAAAAGATTTCGAAATCAGCTAAAAAAGAGCCGGGCATACCCGGCTCTTTTTACGGATAGCCCACAACCATCCTTAGAGGATCGTCGAGAAGCATCTGGTTCGTAACCGGCTTCAACAAGGTGTTTCATGAAGAGATTATGTTGCGCTATAAACTGGGTAAAGAAGGTATTAATGGTGACATTACGCAGTTGTAATGCAGCCAACACCACAGTTTTTCCTCTCATAGCATAATGCGGACGGGGTTAGTAGGCTGGAGGTCTTTAGTGAACGGCAAGCGGACGCCCTCGTAGATTAAACAGGCGTCCGATATCTTGAAGTGGACAGATTACCTAACCCGCTTTCCCGTTTCGTCAATGACCTTCTCGCCATCCTCTTTGGTAAACGCTCCTTTCTGACCTTCCGGAAGAATATCCAGCACTATTTCCGAAGGGCGGCAAAGACGAGTACCGAGCGGCGTAACGACTACCGGCCGATTAATCAGGATTGGATCTTGAAGCATGAAATCAATCAACTGCTCATCACTAAATTTCTCTTCATCAAGACCCAGGCGTTCATAAGGTTCAGCGTTTTTACGCAGCAAGGCGCGCACTGTAATCCCCATATCTGAAATAAGTTTAATAAGCTCATCACGGGTCGGGGGAGTATCGAGATAATAAATTATTGTCGGTTCGTTGCCGCTGTTGCGGATCATCTCCAGCGTGTTACGTGAGGTGCCACAGGCCGGGTTGTGATAGATGGTAATATTGCTCATATCAATATCTCGCTACAAGGTGACAGAGAGCCGCCACGCCAGCACAGCCAGAGTGACGAAAAGCACGGGCAGGGTCATGATTATGCCGGTGCGGAAGTAATATCCCCAGGTGATGGTCATGTTTTTCTGTGCCAGCACATGTAGCCACAGCAGGGTTGCCAGACTGCCAATCGGAGTGATTTTCGGGCCTAAATCGCAGCCAATCACGTTGGCATAAATCATTGCCTCTTTGACGACGCCTGTCGCCGTACTTCCGTCAATCGACAGCGCACCAATCAGCACCGTCGGCATGTTATTCATTACCGACGACAGGAACGCGGTCAGGAAGCCGGTGCCGAACGTTGCTGCCCATAACCCCTTTTCTGCCAGCAGGTTTAGCACGTCAGACAGAGACTCCGTGAGCCCTGCATTGCGCAGGCCATAGACCACCAGGTACATGCCCAGTGAAAAAATAACTATCTGCCATGGTGCATCGCGCAGGACTTTTCCTGTGTTGATGGCGTGACCTCTTTTCGCCACTATGAACAGTACTGCTGCGCCAGTAGCGGCTATCGCACTTATCGGGATCCCAAGAGGTTCCAGAACAAAGAAACCGACAAGCAGCAAAAACAGGACAATCCAGCCCGCCCTGAACGTTGCCGGATCCTTTATCACACTGGCAGGCGTCTTCAGCAGCGAAACGTCATACGTCACCGGAATATCCCTGCGGAAGAAGAGATGCAGCATGACCAGCGTGGCCGTAATCGCGGCCACATCTACGGGGATCATCACGGAGGCATACTGCGTAAAGCCCAGACCGAAAAAGTCCGCCGAGACGATATTCACCAGGTTAGAAACAATGAGCGGCAGGCTGGCCGTATCTGCAATAAATCCTGCGGCCATGACAAAGGCCAGTGTCGTGCCCTGACTGAATCCCAGTGCGAGCAGCATCGCAATTACGATCGGCGTCAGGATCAGTGCGGCTCCGTCATTGGCAAACAGTGTAGCAACAGCAGCCCCAAGCAAGACTATCCAGCTAAACAAAAGGCGGCCACGTCCGTTACCCCAGCGGGAGACGTGCAGTGCGGCCCATTCAAAGAAGCCGGACTCATCGAGCAGCAGGCTGATGATGATGACCGCAATAAATGCCGCTGTCGCGTTCCAGACGATATTCCAGACAACGGGAATATCAGCGATATGGATGACTCCAGTTACCAGCGCCAGCACAGCCCCGATACTCGCACTCCAGCCAATACTCAGGCCTCCGGGTTGCCAGATCACCAGTATCAACGTCAGTAAAAATATACTCCCCGCCAAAAGCATCTCAGACTCCGTTATATATGATTATGTGAATTTGTTTTCTTTTCTCAGCAGGAGGTGCAGGCTGATTTATCCAGCCATTTACACAAATCCTCCCGCATACACTGCCAGGACGTCGTGATTGTCTCAGCTGCCCATGCCGGTATGTGGGGTGACAGACGATAGTGGATCCATTTGCCTTCACGACGGTCCAGAACCAGCCCGGCCTCACGAAGGATAGCCATATGTCGCGAGACTTTGGGTTGTGATTCGGAAATGGCTGCGCAGATATCACAAACGCACAGTTCTCCTGACTCCCGGAGAATCATGACGATGGCGAGCCGAGTTTCATCCGACAGGATTTTGAAAAGCTGAACAGGTTGTAGCATTTATCACTCCATTCCCTTTAGAATATACATATGTTAAATCATATATATTGACTTTGAAATCATCTGTTCTCTCCGAAGGAGAAAAATGGAACAATTTCCTGCCCTGAACACCGAATGCTTTGATCTACACATCGCTGAACGCCTGCACCTGCAGGAGCCGCCACGGATTCTAATCCTGTATGGCTCAGTAAGAGAGCGTTCGTACAGCCGCTTTGCCGCGGAAGAAGCTGGTCGCCTGCTGACGGCGATGGGCGCGGAGGTAAAACTCTTTTAACCCCTCCGGTTTACCCCTGCCGGATGATGCTCCGGACACGCATCCTAAAGTCACCGAGCTACGCGGTCTGGTCAGATGGTGTGACGGGATGGTGTGGAGTTCTCCGGAACGGCACGGGGCTATGAGCGCAGTTATGAAGGCGCAGATCGACTGGATACCCTTAAGTGAAGGCGCGGTTCGTCCTTCACAGGGCAAAACACTTGCAGTGATGCAGGTCTGCGGTGGTTCGCAGTCCTTTAATGCGGTGAACCAAATGCGCATTCTGGGCCGATGGATGAGGATGTTCACTATCCCCAACCAGTCATCCATTGCTAAGGCATGGCAAGAGTTCGACGAAAACGGCCGAATGAAACCTTCGTCATGGTATGACCGTATCGTCGATCTAGCCGAGGAGCTGTTTAAAATCACTGTGCTGCTTAAGGGACAAACTGGTTATCTTGCAGATCGTTACAGCGAGAGAAAAGAGAGCTATCAGGAGCTTTCATCCCGTGTCAATCAGGACAAAATTTAACGTATGTTTTTCATGAATCCATTCTGCATGAGATTAATAACATCCGCTATGGCATAAAGGAGATATCCCATCCTGTGTCAGAATATGAAAAACTACCTTAAGGTGAGCTAGTAACTCTGTTTATGACGTGGCGCTTGCGCGTCATGATGCGAAACTAATTTTGATGTTTAATGAAATCCTGGTTGCACCCAAGCTAAGCGCTTCATGCTAAATTTTAGGCGAAGGAATAACAGACGTCCTGTCCATTGCGTGTTATAACCGAGGTTGAAAACCGGCACACTGGCGCTTGAGAGGCATCGCATGAAATTTCAAATCACAAGAGCAATTGGCCTCAGTAAGTTCTCTCCACGTTGGGTTAAGGTTATCTGCTTACGGTTAATTAAAAATGATATTGAACGCTCTCTCAACGTTCTTCTGGTCAAAATCGATGAATCTGAACTCTCTACGGAGCAACTCAAAGCGTTTAAGGAATGCGTTGAAAGAATTAACCTGGCACGGGGTAAGGGGATGCAGGCGTGAGCACTTTTAATTAAGCATTTTTCTATGTTGCATTGGTGATGATGACTTTTATCCAAAAAATTTCGCAGGCGAATAGTAGTCTAAGCGTTTGATAAAAGGTAAGCCCAAACCGTATATGCGCGGCGCGTTTGCTGCGCAAGTATCGCTGACAGGCCGGCACCAGCGGAGCTCTCGAAAGCCACATATGAGCCAATGAAGGCTAATGGGAGCACAGAGGGATGAAACTGTCCGCTATGAGCGAGGAGCGGCCATAAGGCGTTTCAAATCGAGAAAGGTGAGTTACATTAATGCTTAACGATTAGCTGTACACAGCCTAAATCATTTAAAAGGGTGAAAATTAAAATAATCATGAGCAGACGGCTTAACAGAGATCATCGAACCAAAGTCAGAAATATTCCACGCCGCTTGAAAGCTCTTAACCGTTGGGCTGGTACATTTCATAACCCTCAACGAAGCGTGTTTTCAAAGGATGAGCATTACTGGAATTTCAAAATCCCGGTAGAGATTAACCTTGTTCAGGGAAAGTACAGCACACTTAAAACCAAAGCAGATTGCGCGCAAGCCATGATTAATGCTTGTTCAAATCTTATAACAGCAACTGCTGGTATGAATTACAGCCCCCGGATTACTGCGGTTATATGCCTTCCGGATATGTTTACAAGCGAAATCTGTCTCTATCGATCAGAAGACTATTACCAAAGCTTTATTACTGAAGACCGTTCTGAAAATGGTGCCTCCGCTTTGATTAAAGAGCGCAGTCTAGCTGCTGAGTGGGGGCTCATTCTTCCAATTAATGTGCAGGAACTGGGTATTACGCTCGAATACTATGGGAGTGAGGATCGTGATGAATGGTTCACCGGAGAGCGTTGGTATTATGGACAGCTCATGTGATAGTGCTGTTTTCTATGTTTACTTGAACGTCCGCTCTTGGCACGAAGCGGATCTCGTTTAGTCCTGGGCTACACAAGGTCCTTTGTATATTAATCTAAAATTCAAAATAATTTCAGATAGATATCATCTCTGTGAATCCCCGCCTTCCTGACTGGAACGCGGTTTTTTTATTTTTCACGCTGAGGCTACTGTATGAATAAACCTGACTGCCTTCAGGCCCTTGAACAACCGCTCGCGTCGCTTCCGTTCACACTTCGCCAGCTTATTCTTGAACGTATCCAGAACCTGACCCATTACGAGCCGGTGATTGGCATCATGGGCAAAAGTGGTGCTGGTAAATCCTCTCTCTGCAACGAACTTTTCCGGGGCGAGGTATCCCCGGTGAGTGACGTGAACGCCTGTACTCGCGACGTATTGCGCTTCCGACTACGCAGTGGTAGTCACAGTCTGGTAATTGTCGATTTACCGGGTGTAGGTGAAAACGGGCGGTGGGATCATGAGTACCGAGCCTTGTACCGTCGTATGCTGCCGGAGCTGGACCTGGTGCTGTGGGTCATTAAGGCCGACGATCGGGCACTGACCGTGGACGAGCAGTTCTGGCACGGCGTGATGCAACCTTACAGGCAAAAGGTACTGTTTGTGATTAACCAGGCCGACAAAATCGAACCCTGTCATGAATGGGATACCCCCACCAGTAAACCTTCACCGCACCAACAGGGAAATCTTAAAGCGAAGCAGGCTGCGATTATGGCGATGTTTAAACCGCATCATCCGGTCTGTGTAGTGTCCGCCAGCACTGGATGGGGCATTGAGGAGATGGTGGCAAACATGATGCGCTGTCTGCCTGACCGCGCCACCAGCCCGGTGGTGACACAACTGCACGGGAGACTCTGCACAGAGCCGGTAAAGTCGCAGGCCCGTGACAGTTTCGGTGACGCTGTGAGCCGGATTTTCGATACGGCTGAGTTATCGTCGTTCCTGTCTGCGCCACTGAAAACGGTGATTCGTACTGTGCGTGATGCGGTGGTGACCGTTGCCCGTGCCGTCTGGGACTGGATTTTCTTCTGATATCGCAATTTTCTCTGCGAATGATGAACTGGTTGTTAATGATGTGTTGATTGTGGACATGTCCTTTCCACTGCGTTTTATCATCAATTAAATCAGGCGAAGCATCATTACCTGTCAGACGAGCACTCACAAGCCCTGACCGCTCATAAAAAATAGTTCCGATGTTGTCCATACCCTGTCCACCCCTTCCTTTAAAGTAATCATTATTAATTCAGAGAGTTAACTTCTCAGGAGAAATCTTTCATGACGCTTCAGGAACGGCGACATGACCGACTTGCCGTCAGGTTGTCGTTGATTATCAGCCGTCTGGTGTCCGGTGAAACTCTGTTTATCCGCAAACTGGCAACTGAATTCGGGGTGTCAGAGCGCACGTTACGTCGTGACTTTCGGGAACGTTTGATGTATCTCGATCTGGATTATTACCAGGGACAGTGCAGTCTGCGCTCGGATATTCACAGTACGCGGCAGGAAATAGATATTCTGACCTTTGCTCACCGCACAGGGCTGGCCGGGGTTTTCCCGGGTTTTGACCGGCGACTGGTCAGCAGTCTGCTGGACTGTGATGATCGACCCTGTCTGGTATGGCATCAGGACAGACCTCATCCCCCGGCAGGAAAGCTCTGCTTCTACAGGCTGGTCAGAGCTATTTCGGGATGTCAGCGCATCACCGTTCTGACTGAAGGGGAGCGTCATGAGGCCGTTGCACCTTACCGGCTAATCGCTCTGGACGGTTACTGGTATCTGGTCGCTGAACATAACAGGCAATTACGTGTCTTCCGACTGGATGAGATTCGTCTGGTAAGGCCATCGCGGGAAACATTTATTCGCAGTGAGCTTCTCTATCAACTGTCGGAGGATAAGCATTTTATCTCTGCCTTACCCCATTTCCGTTTTATTCAGCAGTCGCTGAATTCAATTTCTCCCTCAGAAAGTCGGGGGCAATCCGGACAAACTGATTAGAGATGGGCTCCATAATTAAATGTAAGGTTAATGTAATGAAAAAATTGAACTTATTGTCTTTACTGCCAGTCATGTTGTTCCCCTTACTTATCGCAGGTAATGCTCACGCAGCACGTCCTTATAGCGGGTTCCTGCCTGCGGCAGTGAATAATAAGAGTGGGAATATATTCTGGTGTGATGCCCACCGACAGGTCAGAAAACTGTGTACAGCGACGGAAGTGGATTCAATGGGATGGTTTATTGTTGTTCGCTCGAAACCTTCCAGAGATTGTCCGGGTGGCATTTGGGGGTGGATCACTCCCAGTAAAGACGATGTGGCAACAGGGTATACCATTACGCCAGGTAAAGAATTCAATCTCACCATGAAGGATATGTGCAGTCCCGATATGAAAGTAACGTTCCGCCCGAATAAAAAGGACCCTCGTTATGACGATCTCGTCGGGATTTATGCCGGGAAAGAAGCGTTTCGCTACAAACAAATAAAATAATCCCACTGTTTTTTCGTTACTTTATTGTTTTAAATAACAAAAGCTTTATTACATGATTTGAGGACAACATTATGCGACTGCCTTATGTAATAGTTACATTAGCTATGCTGGCTTCTGTATCAACAGCACAGGCTATTCCCAATATGTGGACGAGTGGTTTTGGGATGGGCGTGACCGAATATAACATTACCAGCCCGGATAAGGTGGTGTTTAATCTGAACTGTACTGGCAATCCGGATGCGCAGAATATTCTGCAACACGGCGTTAATCTCACCCTGCCTGATGGAACATCAGTAAGTTCTCATGACGACGGGACGGAAATAACGGTCGTCATGGATAACAGTCAGTTCCCATTACCTTCATCCCTCGGCTGGAGGAATGGCGATAATGCCTGGGTGTCATTTATTGACGCACTGGGGCAGGCAGCAAATTTCGATGTTTATGTCAGCGATAAAAAAGTAGGCACTTTCAGTCCGGGTCTGAAGAATACGCAAAAAGAGCTGTCTGACCTCAGTGAGTGCCGGACCACACACTACAGCGATTAGTTACTTACATTTCAGACCTCTCCACCCCACAACATACCAACACCAGATAGCAACAGGCCATGCTCCTTCGGGAACATGGCCTTTTTGTTTTTAATTCATTATCAGATAAGGAGTTAGCCATGCGATTAGCCAGCCGCTTTGGTCGTATAAATCAGATACGCCGTGACCGGCCTCTGACCCACGAAGAGCTGATGAGTCATGTACCCAGCGTGTTCGGGAGTGACAAGCATGAATCTCGTTCAGACAGGTACACCTACATCCCGACCATCACCATCCTCGAAAACCTGCAGCGTGAAGGCTTTGAGCCGTTCTTTGCCTGCCAGACAAAGGTTCGCGACCAGAGCAAGCGGGAACACACCAAACATATGCTTCGCCTGCGTCGTGCCGGTCAACTGACCGGACATCAGGTGCCGGAAATCATTCTGCTTAACAGCCATGACGGCTCATCAAGCTACCAGATGCTGCCGGGACTGTTTCGTGGCGTCTGTACTAATGGTCTGGTCTGCGGTCAGTCATTCGGCGAAGTGCGGGTACCACATAAAGGGAATGTCGTTGAGAAGGTGATTGAAGGGGCTTACGAAGTGCTCGGTGTGTTTGACCGGGTGGAGGAGAAGCGCGATGCAATGCAGTTACTGGCACTGCCAGAACCAGCCCGTAACGCCCTGGCGAATGCTGCGCTGAAGTATCGCTTTGGTGAAGACCACCAGCCGGTCACGGTATCGCAGTTGCTTACCCCACGTCGTCGGGAGGACTACAGCGATGACCTGTGGACCGTATACCAGCGCGTGCAGGAGAACCTGATGAAAGGGGGATTGTCAGGGCGAACCGCTCAGGGGAAAAGCAGCCGCACCCGTGCTGTTACCGGTATTGATGGCGATGTGAAGCTCAATCGCGCCCTGTGGGTTATGGCAGAAAACATGCTCGATTTTTTCGGGCGTTAAACAACCGTTCCGGCATAAGGAGATAGTTTAATGAATACACAAAATCATCAGTTCGCGGAGCTTACCGCAATTACTGCCTCAGTGGTCCCTGACGAGTTACGCATCGGCTTCTGGCCACAGCAATTTGGCACCATCCCGCAATGGATAACCCTTGAACCCCAAATCTTTGCCTGGATGGACCGGCTTTGTACCGATTATCACGGCGGTATCTGGAATTTTTTGACGCTCAGTAACGGTGGCGCTTTTATGGCCCCTGAGTCAGAGCAAGATGAGAAGTGGACATTGTTCAACAGTATGAACGGCAACGGCGCGGAATTTACTGGCGAAGCTGCAGGGATTGTCACCTGCCTGATGGCATACAGCCACCATGCCTGTCGTACCGAGTGTGACGCGATGACTGAGCACTATTATCGCTTACGTGACTTCGCGCTGAACCATCCAGAGTGCAGCGCCATTATGCATCTCATCGACTGAGGAGAACCGAGCATGAGTACCGCATTATCCCCGATGTCATCGCAGCCCGAACTCTTTCCGCTAACGGTTATGGCTCAGCAGGGCTGCCTGCTTCCTGCTACATCCGGATTGACACCCTATGCCCAACGCACCATCCGCCGCGCTATCAACCTGCTGAATAAATATCTGCGCCAGCCCGGTATGGCTTTCACCTCAAGTTCAGCTGCTCGTGACTGGCTTCGGTTACAGCTGGCGGGACAAGAACGGGAAGTGTTCATGGTGCTCTATCTCGATAATCAACACCGTTTACTGGAGAGTGAAACGCTATTTGCCGGTTCGGTTAACCATGTCCAGGTCCATCCCCGTGAGGTGGTGAAGTCAGCGCTTCGCTTCAATGCTGCTGCTGTTGTGCTGGCGCATAACCATCCATCTGGTGATCCGGAGCCCAGCCAATGTGACCGCAACATTACGGGCAGGCTTAAAGAAGCGCTGGCACTAGTTGATGTGAACACTCTCGATCATCTGGTTATCGGTTCAGATGGAATTGTGTCGTTTGCAGAGCGAGGCTGGATGTGAGGGCACTTCAATGAAATCTACTGACTCAGAGAACGATTCATTTCTCAAGTGGGGTCTGAATCGTAATGTGACACCTTGCTTTGGCGCTCGTCTGGTACAGGAGGGAAACCGGCTGCACTATCTGGCTGACCGGGCCAGTATCACCGGTAAGTTCATCGAAGCAGAATGTCTTAAGCTGGATGTGGCATTCCCGCATTTTATCAGCCAGATGGAATCGATGCTGACTACTGGTGAAATGAATCCTCGCCATGCCCACCGCGTCACCCTGTACCACAATGGTTTCACCTGCGAAGCCGATACCCTTGGCAGTTGCGGCTACGTATACATCGCCGTTTACTCCACCCATCGTTAACTACTTTCACAAGAGCAAATATGAAAACTCTACCTGCAACAAATCCGCAGGCGGCGAAGCTATGTCTGTCGCCCGTGGCTGTCTGGCAAATGCTGCTTGCACGCCTGCTGGAACAACATTATGGCCTGACACTCAACGACACGCCATTCAGTGATGAAACGGTAATTCAGGAACATATCGATGCCGGTATATCTTTGGCCGATGCTGTTAATTTTCTGGTGGAAAAGTACGGGCTGGTTCGTATTGATCGCAGGGGATTCGACTGGCAAGAACAGTCCCCATATCTGCGGGCAGTCGATATTCTGCGGGCGCGACAGGCAACAGGTTTATTGAAAGCGCGGCACGGTGAACATTGGGAATAGCCTTCCTGATTCACACTGCAGCTTTCCTTACTTATTCAATTTACTCATTCCAAAAAGCACCTGCCGATGCTGGTTGGTGCTTTTACTTATATGGACGAAATATCATGCAAATTGAAGCTGTAATTTTAACTAGGCACATTATCGCAAGCACAATCCGGGAATGCTGGGCCGTCGTTGTTGATGGTTTTGACGCATACTACGAACAAGCTTATGATCCAGCATAATTTCTTTTCCTCATGAAGGGACTGGTATGGGCAACAGAATGTGGATGATCCGCGGTGACGGCGGCAAGCTCTATGACGATTTTCGCGATAAGCAAATTGTAGGCATCGGTTGGTCTCAGCTGGCTCCATTAGTCAAACCCGGCCTATCCCGAGCCCAGTTACTCGCCTTATACCAGGAGGCTGATCCCTTAACAAAGCTCGGAACAGCCCGTTCTGGCGCATCGCAGGTCTGGCGTTTTGTGAATGAGATCCAAAAGGGTGATTGGGTTATTACCTATTCGCCAGCCAACCGTACTTATTTGCTAGGCAAAGTTACTTCAGACTTCCAGTATCATCCTGAATGGGTGGAAGAGGGGATGGGTATCGCTCGGCAGGTTAAATGGAATACTCAAGAAATCGACCGCGATAGACTGTCTGTTGTTACCAAAAACACATTGGGTTCTACGCTGACGGTTTTCCAGCTTCCAGAATATGCGCTAGAAGAGCTTTTGCAGGATAAGAAACCCACTACAGATGTAATTACTCAGAATCCAATTGCGATGGATGAAGATGAGGTTGTTTCTGATCCGCTTCGCGATATGGAAATGCTGGCGTTTGAGGGTATCAAAGATCGTATCAACTCTCTTGACTGGGATGAGATGCAAAATCTTGTTGCCGGAGTTTTACGCAGTATGGGCTATAAAACGCAGGTCTCACCTGCGGGAGCTGATCGGGGTAAAGACATCATTGCTTCACCTGATGGGTTCGGTTTTGAAAATCCGCGTATCATCGTTGAAGTAAAGCACCGCAGGGAACAGATGGGAAGCCAACAGATACGCAGCTTTATCGGCGGTCGCCATAAAGACGATCGCGGGCTTTATGTCAGTACAGGGGGTTTTACGAAAGATGCTCGATATGAAGCCGACCGTTCGACAATACCACTGACGCTCTGGACACTTGATGATCTCGTCCGTGCGCTTATTGAGAACTACGAACAAGTTGATATCGAGACTAAACTTTTGGTGCCTCTGAAGAAAACGTTCCTGCCTGCCTGAGTCTTGCTTCAACAGCCATATCAGTGTTCTACTGGTATGGCTTTATACCCACTCGCGATGTCTATTTTTTGTACGGATTTTAACTTGTGGGTACAAGTGCGGGTATAACTATTTATTCCTGTTTATAAATAATATTGATATCAGTCTATTAGGTGTGAAATTCGAGTCCGGCCTTCGCACCAAATCCCCCAATCAGACCACTAAAATACTTTTTTGTATCTGCATTTCATCATTTGAAAACCTCCTGTTGAGGCATCTGTTCTTCTGGCCCCGATGCGGCTAGCACAGCATGCTCCCCACTTTCCACCCGCGCTTCATCCTCACACCACCTTTCAAACAGCCTGGCGAATCTGGCGCTTTGCCAGGTTTCTCCAACCTGGCTAAAGATAAAGCCAGTGACCACAATAGCGGAAATAAAGTAAAACAGTGAAAATGCGATAGCTGAATTTACAGCCCCGCTGGCCAGTAACGATTGTATTGTTGTCCACCAGGCGCAGGCAAAAATGACGATTGAAATTAGCCAGAAACCTCCACTAACGATGTGAAATTTTTTTATTTTTTCAGCATCGACAGAAAAATGATTTTCTTCACAACGATATAAGGATGGGTTTTTAAGGAAACTCATTAATCGTACATCATATGAGCCGATATTTTTATCAGCGATAAACGCGATCAGCTGATGGGCGTGCCAGACAGGAAGAGTAATCCCGATCTGCTCATATAAAAATTTCATTTGTACCGTCTGATGCGTCCTCGAGAGTTTAGTGTCGGGTATCTCAGCGTTCGCTATCTCAGCGATTTTATTCAGCACCTCTATTTTTGTTTCAATAGGTACCTTTTCGAAGCGGATTTTTCGCTTTGCTGGCGGGCTGGACATCACTTTTCCCGCCCAGTCGATGATCTTTTTAGCCACATATAAAATCGCGGGTAGCAAAACCAGCTTTGCAATATCTATCTCGTTAATGGCTCCCATCGTTATTCCTTTATAAAATGAATACACAATGAATTTACAACACTGAATTTATTTTATGTAGCCCTCATTATTATGAGGGCTTCGATATGGCTAATTCCTGGGCTGGCTCCTGGTCTGACTTAATGCCAACCGCCCAATACGACCCCTGCCCGGAGGCCGTTATACTTAAATACTGAAGCCAATCTCCACCGATGCTGCACTGCGTTCCCCCTCGCCATGGTAAACCGCTTCGATATTGTTACCATCGGGATCGAGTACAAAGGCCGCGTAGTACCCCGGGTGATAAGTTCGCTCACCGGGTGCGCCGTTATCACAGCCGCCGTGTGCCAGCGCCGCCTGGTAAAAAGCATCCACCGTCTCACGATCCCTGGCCTGGAAAGCCAGATGATGGCGTCCTGTCGGCTTACCTGCGGAACCGGGGCTATTCATCGATGAAACAACAAGCTCATCAGCCCAAAAATAATCGTCGTAGGTATTCACGACAGGGATCTCAAGGACCGCCAGCACGGCTGTATAAAACGCTTTGCTGGCCTCGAAATCATTTACCACAAGCTGGATATGGTCGATAAGCCTGCCGCGATGTAATCGGTAAGTCTCCATGATGGTTTCCTCATTCAGTCGTATTAACAGGTATTTATCCGTTATCTAAAAGGAGCGTTGTACGGATTTGATGGATGAGTACAGGCCCGGGATGACGATGAATCTCAGTCAATAGAGCATGACATTAAAATCCTGTCTGTCACCGCAATCCTGACCCCTCAACCCCGTCCCCCAATCACCCCGATAAACTCTCTGACCTGCTTCTGCTTCCTGGCCGACAGCTTCTCCACCCTGCGCATCGCGGCTTCCAGCTCCGGTTCCGGCTCAACCGCCGTCAGCACAATACAGCCCTCCATCACCCGTACCTCCACCTGGGTGCCGGTCGAAAACCCTGCCGCCGCCAGCCACTCGCCCTTCATGATCAGCGCCGGAACAAGACGACGATCTGGCAAACGTCTCACATAACTCACCGTCAACTGACGCTTATTTTTCGGCGACACTTCTGGATCAAACGAATCTACAATACAATCAGCACTAGTCATGGTTGCTATTCTCGCGAAATAGTAATTGTGATCAGCGGTGCGGGTGTGCGCCAACACATTCGCACCGCGCTAAATAACACCTGTAAACCTAACCAGTAATAAAAATAAAGTCCAGACTTTAATCGGACATAATAAACGTCTTTAACCGCAAATTAAGAATTAACAGAATGCGTGATGCTATTAATTAGCGCCTGTGGAAAATGCCTTTCCTGATATTGCTGAAATAACCGCAAAGCAGATTCAAAAAACAAAAGCGAGATAATGCGCGCAACAGGATGCCTATGCCCAATTATGGGCACCCCATCTCTTTAGCCAGCGTCCCCTTCCGGGACTTCAGGCGGCGGGCGATACTTGTCGGCAGGGTGGACCAGAACGAGAGCGCCGGATGAGTCCGCTGCTCAATCTCCTCCACCGTCACTTGATAATCACAAAAACTGGCGCTTTTGGGCGTTGCCTGATCCAGCAAAAACGCCGCGTATTCGCCTTTATCCGGACTGGAGCCGATAAAAATAATCTTCCAGTAGCCGCTGGGAAGCTCCACCTCGGGCGCGGCGGGCAGGGTAGCGATATGCCGTTCGAACAGCGGCCCGGTAACGGACCACACCGCCGCCACGTCGCGGCGCTCGGCGAGGGCGCGCTCCTTATCCTCCAGCCGCGCCCACGCCCCCTGATTCAGGTCGGAGGCCTGCGGGGTGATATTGGAAAGATAGTTTAACGCCTGCCAGTCTGCGCTGGCGCCGAGCCCGGCGAGAGGCGCCTGATGCCCGCGATCGACCGCCAATGCTGCGCTGGCCCCTTTGTATGCCGCGGGGGCAAGGGTATCCGCACCGGGTAAATCCGGATCGCGCTTCCAGCTGCGCGCACGCCCGCTGGCCAGGCTGGCTTTGGTGATTTTATACGCCACCCAATTAGCGAATTTGCGCTGGCTGTTGTTATTGAGCGTATAGGCTTCGCGAACCAGCGTCTGCGCGCTTCCGCCGGTCGGGCAGCCCACTTCACAATGATCCACGCCGGATGATGCGGCAGCGCACGCGACGGCAAAAAATAGCGACGGCAGTACGCTGAATACTCGGGATAGCTTCATATTATTGATGACGTCAAAGAAAAGATGAACCGATGCATAAAAGAACCCCCTGAATAACCGGAGCGGAATTCAGCTATGAATCGCAAAGATGAAGTGAGAGCGTAAAAAGAGTTAGCCGGTCACAGCCGTGCGGAATATCACAAGATGATTTAACATCACGGCGGATGTTATTTTGTGATCCCAGAAATGATGTTGAATGAGGTGACCAGACTCTCAAGCCCGCTATTTTCAGCCGGGCTGAACGGGGGGAATATGCCCGACGAAGCGTAAAGCGGTGCGGCATCCATGTCGTTGTCTGAAAAATGTCGCGGCAGGGGAAAACGCTTCTCTCTGAGCGGGGGATTATTCAGACTACGCGGATGACCGATTAAGGAGAGAAGGTATGAAAAAGGAACTCTGGAGAGGCGTGCTGGCACTGGCCGTACTTAGTCTCCCCGCGCTGGCGAAAACAGGCGTTTCATTCAGCCACAAAGACTGGGAAGTGGTGTGTGATAACACGCTGACCTGCCGGGCGGCGGGATACAGCGCTGAAGAAGGAAGCGGAGGTTCGGTGCTGCTGACCCGCCAGGCCGGAGCGGGCACCGCCGTCTCGGGAGAGCTGATGCTGGCGGAGGTGACCGACAGCGACGTTCTGCCGGGCAAACTGACGCTGTGGATCAATGGCCAGCCGGCAGGCGATGTGAAGCCAGCAAAAGAGAGCTGGCCGCTGTCGGAGAAACAGGCCCGGGCGATCATTAACGCCATCAAAGGCAGCGGGAAGGTCGAATTTACAGGCGGGGAGGCGCCATTTGTGCTTTCCGGCGAAGGCGCTTACGCGGTACTGCTGAAAATGGACGATGTTCAGGGGCGAATCGGCACGCCGGGCGCGTTGACCAAAAAAGGCGCCAGGCCGGAAAGCAGCGTCCGGGCAGCGATTCCTGCCCCGGTCATTCACCGGGTCATGCCTGAGAAGGCGCAGGAGAGAGCGTTAACCGCGCCTGAGCTGGCGGTGCTCAAGCCGAAGCTTCTGGCCACGCTAAATAACGATGATTGGTGCGATCGCCTCCAGCCTGAGGAGGGGGAGGAGGCTGAAACCATCAGCCTGACGCCGCTGGATAACGCGCATTCCCTGATTTCGGCCTTGTGCTGGCGGGCGGCCTATAACGAGGGATACGGCTATTGGGTTGTGGATAGCAAACTTGAGGGTAATCCAACGCTTATTACGGTTTCCGGTTCTGAGTATGGCGACGGCGAGATTTTTATGAGCCAGAAAGGGCGAGGGCTCGGCGATTGCTGGGGGACGGCGAGCTGGCTCTGGGATGGCACAACGTTCCGCAAAAGCCGTGAAGCGACCACTGGGATGTGCCGCTATCTTCGCCTCGGCGGGACATGGGATCTCCCCACCTGGGTGACCGAGGTTAAACCGGCAAAGTGAAATCATGCGGCCAGAATCTCTCCCGGCACACACGCCGACAGGGAGGACAGGGAAGGATCTTAACGATCGTCCGCGTAGCGGGATCGCCATCGACAGCGCCAGTGGCGTCAGAAAACTGATGCCTTGTTCAAAATAACAGCGCGGCTAATGTATTGCTAACTCGAATTAGTTTATGATTAAGCCGTTCTGTTCGTTATGGAAAATGAGTTTATGGCCAAAACCGTTGAGCAAGTCGCCAGGGCGCTGGAAATCTCGATTACCACCGTGCGCCTGGTGCTGGGTGGCAAAGCTGAGCAGTATCGCATCAGCGCCAAAACGCAGCAGCGTATTAATGATTACATCGCCGAGAACGGGCTGGTCGTTAACCATATCGCCCGCAGCCTGAAGCTCAATAAAACCGAGACCTTAGGGCTGGTGATCCCGCGTTTATCCAACCTGTTTTTCTCCACCCTGGCGGAAAAGCTCGAAGCCTGCTGCCGTCAGGCGGGGTATCAGCTAATGATTGCCTGCACCTACAGCGACAGCGAGCATGAAAACAGTCTGGTTGAAGGACTGCTGGCGCGCAACGTTGACGGGCTCTTCGTGGTGCCCTCTACCCGGGAAACGCAGCTGCATCACCAGAAGGTAGCGCGCAAGCGGCCGCTGGTGCTGCTCGACCGCGATTTTGGCGAGAGCGACGTGTCGCTGGTGGTAAGCGATAACTACAACGGCAGCAAAAAGCTGGTGCAGGCGATGACCCAGGCGGTGGACGTCTCGCCGATTTTTTTTATCGCCGGGGATACCCAGCAGCCGTCGATCCAGCGTCGTCTGCAGGGCTACCTGAGCGAGCTGCCCGCCGGCAAGGAGTGGATATTGTCCGCCAGCCATAACCGTCAGGAAGAGGGCAAACAGCTGATGCTCGATTTTCTGCGTCAGCACCGCGAGCCGCCGAAGGCGTTTATCGCCTCCTCTCTGCCCATTCTGGAAGGGACGCTGAGCGCGCTGCGGGAAACCTACGGCTTTATTCCGTCGGATATTCCCATCGGCACCTTCGATGAACATCAGATGCTGGGATTTCTGCCGAACGCGGTGTGGTCGATGCGCCAGGATGAGGACGCCTGGGCGCAGCACGCGTTTCATCTGATGCAGCAGAAGCTGCAGGGGGAAAATGCCGATGTGAAGATCACCGTGCCGATGACCCTGATTCACCGCCCGCTGTCGGTGGAGAAGCAGCGGAGCCAGTAAATGACACGGCTTGTGTGAACATGTCAATCCCCGGCTGCGCTATGCTGGCCGGGGCTACAGATACCGCATCCTGCGCGCGCTGGCAGCCCGGATAAGGCGCGGGCGCCGCAATCCGGGAACCCTTAACGATCCCTCATCAAGTCAATCGCTGAACAAACTGCGCCGCCAGCCCGGCGTCCAGCTCCGGTGGCAGGCCGCTGATCCCGACGCCGCCAATGGCCAGCCCGTCGACGATCACCGGCTCGCCGCCCGGCATCGCCAGCAGCTGCGGGTCGTTAAATACCGCCAGCTGCAGGGCGCCGGCGCTGACCTCTTGCGCCAGCGTTGCCGTCGGACGGCGAAAGCGCAGGGCGCTCCAGGCCTTGCGCTGCGCCAGCTGGCGCGGTAGCGGCGGGCAGCGAGCGTGCGCGCCAAAGGCGATGAGCTCGCCCTCCGGCCCGACAACCGCCACCGCCAGCCCCCGGGTTCGCGCATCGCTTTCCGTCTCCTGTAAAAACCGCGCGACCTGCTGGCACACAACACTATCGTTCAGACGGATCTTGGGACAGAGCGCGTCATTGTCCGGCATAGGCGATATACCCCCTTAAGCGCAGATAGAGGTCATCCAGCTCGCCTTTCTGCGCCGCCGTCAGCGCCACAAACGGCTCGCGGGTGGGGCCGGTATCGACGGTCTCTTTCGCGGCAAGATACTTCGCCGACTGGAACACGCCGCGCGCGACCAGCTGCTCCACCACCTCGTTGATCTGCTGCTGCAGGCGCTGCGCCCGGGCGATGTCGCCCTGCTGAAAAGCGCTGCGCAGGGCGAGAAACAGCTCCGGCTGCAGGTTAACCGTGGTGCCAACCGTGGCCGTCGCGCCCGCCGCGAGGCTGGAAAGGAAGATCTCATCGAAACCGTTAAAAAAGACTTTCTCCGGGTAGCGGGCGATCATGCGTTCCAGCGAATAGAGGTTATGCGAAGTATGCTTCACCCCCAGAACCTGCTCATCGCCGAGCAGCGCATCGGCGCTCTGGGCGTCCAGCTCGACGCCGGTAAACTGCGGAATGTTATACAAAATCACCGGAATCGAAATGGCGTCCAGCACTCGACGGTAGTAGGCGATAATCTCCTCGCGGCTATATTTGTAGTAGTAGGGCGGCACCAGCGACACCGCGCTGGCGCCGTCCTGCTCGGCGTGCTTCGCCAGCTCGACGGCATCCCGGGTGCGCGGCGTCCCCACGTGGGCGATCACCGGCACGCGACCGCCCGCCGACTGCACCAGCGTTGCCAGCACCTGCCGGCGCTCATCGAAACGCAGCAACGGCCCCTCCCCGGAGGAGCCGCAGCAGTAAAAGCCCTCAACCCCGCGCGCCAGCTGGGCGCGGGCGAGCGCGTCCAGCGCCGCGTAGTTCACCGACTCATCGGCGTGCATCGGCGTCACCACGGCGGAGATAATGCCGCGAAAAACCTGCCATTTATCGCTTACCATGCGGTCCAGCCTCCATCCACCACCACGTTGGAACCGGTCATATAGACCGAGGCGGCGGAGAGCAAAAACACCACCGCGCCGTTGTACTCGTGGGCTTTCGCCATCCGCCCTATGGGGATACGGTTGGTGTAGTTTTTCTGGAAGCGCGGGTCCTGATCGCTGCGCTCGACGCCGGAGAGGGTCAGAGTATTGACGCGAATGCCGTCGCGCCCCCAGTAGGTGGCGCAGTAGCGGGTAAAGTTATACAGCCCGGACTTTGCCGCCGAATAGGCCACCGGTTTGACGAACGGAATGCCGGTGTCCTCTTTTTTGTAGCTATAGATATCCTGCACAGGGGAGACCACGCCGTAGATCGAACCGACGTTGATGATCGAGCCGCCTTTGCCGGCCTGTTTCATGCGCTTGCCGACCTGCTGGGTCATCAGGAAGGTGCCGACCAGGTTCACTTCCACTACCTCGCGGAACACCTCTTCCGGAAACTCTTCAAACGGGCCGGAGACTTCCGGCGGCGCGCTGGGCTGGGTGTCGACGCCCGCGTTGTTGACCAGGCCATCCGGGACGCCCCACTTCGCTTCAATGCTATCCAGCACCCGGTTAATGCTGGCTTTATCGGTAATATTCACTTCCGCGCACAGCAGGCGGTCGGAGTCCTTAATCGCCCCCAGCACGCGGTCGACGCGCGCGGCATCGACGCGGGTGGCCAGCGCCGCCACCTTCGCGCCGCGGTCGTGTAACGTCTTCACGTACTGCGCCCCCAGCTGTCCCAGGCCGCCGGTCACGATGATGACCTTGTCTTTAACCGAGAATAACGTGTCTTCCATTGTCCTTTCCCCTCACTGCGTGGTTAGATTTTGTGGGTTGCGAGGTAATCACGATCGAGAATAATGCCGTGGCCCGGCCTTTCGCTCGGCACGTAGTAGCCGTCCACCTCTTCGCCCGCTTCGGCGATGATGCGCAGATCTTTCCAGCGCCCGCCGTCGGTCATCTCGGCGTATGAGATATTCGGCACCGTTGCCAGCAGGCTGGCGCTGAGCTCCATGACAAAATGCGGCGTCATTGGCAGGTTGTGCGCGCGGGCGACGGCGGCGATATCCAGATAGCCGGTGATCCCGCCGACGCGGCCGAGATCCGCCTGGATGTAATCCGCGCTGCCGCTCTCGATGTACTGCGTAAACTGGTTTAAGTTATAGACGTTTTCTCCCAGCGCGATAGGCGTGGCGCTGCGTTCGCGCAGCCGCAGATGGCCGGCGATATCGTCGGAGGGCAGCGGCTCCTCAATCCACAGCAGGTTGAGCGGTTCGAACAGCTTGAACGCGCGCAGCGCCTGCGGGAAGTTCCAGCCCTGGTTGGCGTCCACCGCCAGCGGGAAGCCCGGCACTGCTTCCTGAATCTTACGCAGCCGCTCCACGTCCTCCTCCAGCGTCGGTTTGCCCACTTTCACTTTCGCCGCCAGGTAGCCGGTGCTTTTCCAGCGTTTGACCTGGTCAATCACTTCCTCAAT
Organism: Klebsiella sp. GW_Kp182; assembly: GCF_040062275.1. Lineage (NCBI taxonomy): Bacteria > Pseudomonadati > Pseudomonadota > Gammaproteobacteria > Enterobacterales > Enterobacteriaceae > Klebsiella > Klebsiella sp. GW_Kp182. The sequence continues at coordinate 131,486 of NZ_JBEAFQ010000010.1, forward strand.
GGACAGATGCAGGTTGATGCCGCTGCCGTACAGCGGAACGCGATCGCGTACGCGGCCAAGAATGTCGATAATCGGCGCATTGAGGGTTTTACCTAACAGATCCCAGTAGGCAATATCCAGCGCCGCCAGGGCATGGGTGGTGACGCCCGCGCCGCCGACGTCGTGTACGTGTTTATACGAGCGATGCCACAGGCCGCGCGGGGAGAGCGGCTGGCCAATAACGTCCGGGATAATCTCGGCAATCAGCGCGGAGATGGTTTTCCCGCACCAGCCGGAAGTGTGGCTAAAGCCGGTGCCGACGTGGCCGTTAGAACCGTAGACGTCAACAATCGCCACTTCGATATCGGTGACGTGGTGAATCTGATCCCCCCACGGGCCTTCCGGCAGCGGAACGCGGGCGGTCATCAGTTCGATATTTTCAATCACGGGCATTTTTGTGCTGTTCATCTGATTCCTTCCTTTATGGGTTCAGCGGGGGCCGCCCCTGCGGCCCGGGCGGTTAATGTTTGGAGGCCGGGGATTCATGCCCCTCCAGGGCGATTGCCGGGCTGGCGTCATGTTCTCGATCGTTCTCGTCGCCCACCGCATGGCCGAAGACTTCCGGCAGCAGGAAGATGGAGGCGAGGAAGGCGCAGAACGGCGCGATAGCGATAATCATCGAGGCGACCGGTACGCCGACCGCTTCAAACAGGGCCGGGAAGACCAGGGTGGTAACGAAGGCGGTGACCTTGACGATGGTGTAGCCGATGCCGGAGGCCACCCCGCGATAGCGCGGTTTTGCCACCAGCGAGATCACCGTCATGCCGCTTTCGGAATCCCAGTAGTGGCCCCACAGCATTAGCGCCGCGCCGAAGATGATAAATGCGAAGCTGCTGCTGTAGACGCCCCACGCCGATATCGAAATACCGATGGTGACCAGCAGGAAGCCGTATTTGCTCAGTCCCTTATGCCCGAGCTTCGGCAACAGCAGCGGGCCGACAAATGCCGAGAGCGCGGCGATACAGTTCACCGCCAGCAGGGCGAGGTTATTCTGGATCTGCCCGGAAATCCCGATGGTGACGAGGATCAGCGGCAGGAAGAAGGAGAAGGCGTAGTTTTCAAACGACTGCACGGCGCAGGAGAACCAGCCGAACAGGGTGGTGCGGCGGGTAAAGGGGCGGCGGAACAGATCGTGCAGCGTCTCTTTGAGCGTCGGGTCGGCGATAGTGACGTTTTCATTAGGCAGAATGTCGTCCAGCAGACGGCCATCCTGTTCGCCGTAATATTCACGGGAGGCTTTTTTCGCTTCGATAAAGCGGCCGCGTTCGACGAACCACGCTGGCGTCTCCGGCAGCTCCCGACGCATAAACAGCAGCAGGCAGGCCGGGATCGCCGGGACCGCCAGCACGATGCGCCAGATCATATCCGGGTGAACATCAAGCGCCACCAGCGTGGTGACCAGCAGAATGGCGGCGATAATCCCCAGCGCGAACATAAACTGCCAGCGGTTAGCCATCACTTCGCGCTTGCCCTTCGGCATCACCTCCATGATGTAGGTAAAGCCGTTAGCCACGTCCGCGCCCACCGGGATCCCGGCGAGGCAGCGAATTATCGCCAGCCAGTACATATTGGGCGCCAGGCCCTGAAGAACGGCGAAGATCGCGAACAGGATCATCGACCAGAGGAAAATTTTACGCCGTCCGAGCTTATCGGTCAGCCAGCCGCCGAGCAGCGCGCCGACCACCGCGCCAAGCTGGGTGCCGGCGGCGGTAAAACCGAGCAGCCAGCTGCTGGGCTCATAAATATCTTTCAGGGCGAATAAAATAAACGCCATGGAATAAATATCCCATGACTCAATTAATAATGCGGTGATCATTAGCCATCCCGCTTTGGTGCAGCCAGGGGCCTCCTGCAGATCGAGCCGTTTCTTTGCCTTCTGGATAATAAATTCAATATGTTGCTGCTGATACATATAATCCTCTCTTATCCGGGCAGGCGGAGAGCCCGCCCGGACAGATACGCGTTGATCCGCTCTTTATGGGCGATAAAGAGACGAATGAAGCGGATGTTTGCCAGGATCGCTAACAACGTAAAAATTACATAAGCGAATCAGTTGTTATTTCATTAATAAATGCGCATCGCCTGCGATAAAGACTTTCATATTTTGCGTCAGCGCCTGGGCAATAAAGGCGTTCAGCACTTCGGATAATACCTCCTCCTCTACATAAGCCAGACTGAGATGGTTGCTCTGGTGGCCCGCCATTAAATCGTCGCGCGAAACCCCGTCGAGAACGGCGTTGAGTAACGGCCACTCGTAATTGGTCGCCCGGCGGCGGCGTTCGAATTCGTCTTGCGGCAGTTCGACGGCGGTGCCGGTGCCGATATGCAGGATCACCTGGGTGCCTTCGTAGTGCGCTCGCGCCCAGATAAAGCGTCCGGCTTTGCCCTGACCGGCAATGGTCGAGCCGCCATAGGGGAAGAACATCGCCGGCTGGCGATAGCCGGTGGCCCCGGCGATCCCGCCTTTCAGATGGGCGAACGGCACCGCGCCGGAGATCTCCAGATCCCAGTAGAACGTGCCGTTGTATTCGCTACCCCAGCGGATATCGTGAAGGGTGGTTTCGCTCGCCATACCCAGCGCGCCGAGCAGCTTCGCCAGCATCACCTGCGGGATGGCGCTGCCCATATCCACCTCGTTGATGCAGGGGATCGGCGCGTCCGGACAGACGATCTCGCCATTCTCATCCGGGATCGGGAAACGTTCCGCGTTGCCGATGGCGCCTTCGGCAAAATCTGAGGCGGCGCAGCTGTCTTTGAGCCCCTGCTGATACTGCACGCCCACTGCCGTCAGCCCGAAGCGCTTCACGAAGCGCGCCATGGCGATCATCATTGCGCACTGTTCCAGTACCTGCTCCCGGGTCAGATCCTTCGCGCCGTCGGTGCCGAACCGGAAGCGCATGCCGCGGGTCTCATACCAGTCGAGACAGGCTTCGCGCAGGGCGATCGGCACCTTGTTCATTTCAACCAGAAGCGCCGATTGCGACAGCGACTCCACCGGCATCCCTACGTCGATCATCGCTTTTTGCGGGAACACGCCGTTGATCATCCCCATACAGAAGGTATCGAACAGCCCGACAATGGCCTTGTGTTTGAGGATCGACTGCCCAACCTTCACGCCAATCTGCCCGGCTTCGCTGGCCAGCAGCGGCGCGCTGGGTGCAACCGGATGCAGATAGCCGAGCTTATGGCTGAGATGGCCGTCGCGCAGCCAGGTGTCTAAGCCACGAATAAACGCCTCGTCGGCGAAGGTTTCCGACCAAAGCCGCGAGTAGCTGCGCTCCAGGCTGGTGAGGCAGCCTGCCATACAGAGCATGCCGACGAGGCCCGGCCAGGTACCGTCAAAATTGGCGAGCAGCAAAATAGGGCCGCGATGATGTACCAGCGAAGGAGCAAGGTGATGGGAGTATTGCCAGGCGGTCAGCAGGACAATAACCGGCGCATCCGGATCGATCCCGGCGAACAGCTCGCTACCCTCTTTCTGGCTGCTGATAAACCCGTGGCCGCGCTGCTCGTTGACCGGATGGGCGCGGCGCAGGCGATAGCCTAATGTTTCCAGCGCCGTTTCCAGACGCTGTTCAAACAGCTTCTGCGTGGGCCAGCAGGTGACGTTAGCCGGTTCGCGGAGATCCGCATTGGTCACCATCAACACTTCGCCTGGCTGCGGGGTAATAAGCCCGGCTTCCGCGGGTAACGTTAAATTCAGCATGTGAATTTCTCCTGTAGGGGATAGGTCGCTTGGTTATCGTTGAGCGTGCTGCGCCGGGGTAAGCGCGGCATCAATCGTTCTGTTGCTGGCTAATTTCTTTGGCTAACTCGAATTAGCAAATTAGGATAAAAAAAAGACAGGAACAAACTCTTTACCGGGGATTTGTGATGGCTATCAATGTGCAATTATTAACTTATTAATATTTAACTCTTTATTTTAAACGGTGGGTCGAGGTGACAGGGAACGCTTGCTGAGGCGGCATAAAGGCGGGCAGAAAAGCGGACGGGAAGCGCAGCGGGGACGGTAAATCAGCGTTAAATATATAATTGATTGAATTTGATAAATTATTTACGTTATGCCGTAAGCGATTTGTCTCGCGGCGCTAGGGCAGGTGTTAAAATTTAACCGATCCTGGTCACACTCTTTTAGCATTTACGTTGTGAATCTCCGTATCTTGTTATAATTAGCTAATTCGAGTTAGCTTGCGGGCGATTTTCCCTCGCGACCGCGGTTAGCCAGGCGCTGCCCGACTTAACAATAATGATTCAGGACAGAGGATTTAATGATGACTATGCTTACCTCGCCCGCCATGACCCCTGCAAAAAATGAACAAACATCGCAACAAACCCATGAAAGAAGAAAGCTGCTCACCGTGCTGGGCTCCGGTCTTTCCGGCACAACGATTGAGTTCTATGACTTTTTTATCTACGGCACCGCCGCCGCGCTGGTGTTTCCGTCGCTGTTTTTTCCTAACCTCTCGCCGCTGATGGCGCTGCTGGTGTCCTTCCTGACGCTGTCGATTACCTTCGTCAGCCGGCCCATCGGGGCCATCGTATTTGGCCACTATGGCGATAAGATCGGCCGCAAAAAATCGCTGGTCCTGTCGCTGATGATTATGGGTATTTCTACCTTTTTCATAGGCTTAATCCCCAGCTACGACACCATAGGCAACGCCGCGCCGCTGATACTTATCTTTTTGCGCCTCTGCCAGGGCTTTGCCATCGGCGGCGAATGGGGTGGGGCGACGACGCTGATCACCGAGTATGCGCCGCGCCATCGCCGGGGCTTTTTCGGCACTTTTGTTCAGTTGGGCAACGTGCTTGGCCTGTTTATCGCCACCGGCGTTTTTGCGCTGGTGGTGATGCTGCCGGAGGATGACCTGATGTCCTGGGGCTGGCGCGTGCCTTTCCTGTTAAGCATCGCGCTGCTGTTTGTCGGGATGTTTATCCGCTCAAGGATCGAAGAGACGCCGGTGTTCCAGGAGAATCAGAAACAGCAGCAGAACGCGCCGAAAGCGGCGGAGCAGAAGTTTCCCATTCTCACCGTACTCAAGCATCACCGTAAAGCGGTGTTCCTGGCGATGGGCATGCGCATGGGGGAGATTGTTCTGGGCTGGCTGACGGTGGCGTTCTTTATGTCCTATGTGACAAGGGAACTCAACTTCACTCGCGAAACGGCGCTGAACGGGCTGCTGCTGGCCAGCTTTGTCGGCATTTTTACCTTTCCGTTCTTCGGCTGGCTTTCCGATAAAATTGGCCGCCGACCGGTCTATCTGGCCGGCGCCGCTATCACGCTGATCTTTGCCTTCCCGCTATTCTGGATGATCGACTCCGGCTCGGTGAAGATGTTTATGTTCGCCACCACCTTCTGCTATTCCGTGGGGCTGGGGATGATGTTCAGCGTTCAGCCGGCCTTCTTTTCGGAGCTTTTTGACACCAGCGTGCGCTATACCGGCGTCTCGCTCGGCTTCCAGCTGGCGAACATCGTCGGCGGCCTAACGCCGATGATTGGTACCTTGCTGCTGGTGTGGTCCGGCGGCGCATCGTGGCCCATCTCGCTGTTTCTCGCCTGCATGGCGCTGATTACCATCCTGTGCGTCTGCGTGACGCGGGAAAGCTATAACGATGAGCTTAATGAGGTGAAGAAGTAGCCGGGGAGGGTTGCCCCGCCATGACCGGCGGGGCGGGCGTATCAGAACAGATTAAATTTATATTCGATAATCACTTCCGAAGAGAGCGAGTTGGCCCGGCTGTAATGGCCGTCGGTAAGCACCGGCGTTTTGCCATTCATCTTATAGGACCAGCCCGGCCCGAACATCGCCCAGACGGTGAGATTTTTCAGTCTTGGGTGCGTCGGCACCCAGCGGCTGAAGGCGTTAATTTCCCCGGTACGGACGTGGTTGCCGCGGTAGTTAAACTGGGCGATGTTGCCGGCGAGACCGATCGCCAGCTCCGGCGTCAGGTTATAGTCCGACATATTAGAGAGAACCAGCTCACCGTCGCGCATATAGTCGTTGCCGGCATAGGCCATTGAGATAAAGGTCCCGCGCGAGTTTTTACTCATATGGCGCGGGTAGAAGCCCACTTCATTGGCCTTGTTCGCATCGGTATAGCCCACACCCCACTTGGTGCTCCAGTTGTCCGCCTGCCACTTCACATCCATGGCGATGTGCCAGGCGTCGTCGTCAAAGTCACGCTTATTCGCTGGCATCGCTTTATACTCGTCCAGCGCGTGAGTGGCGTAGACCTGAGTACCGATGTTCAGCGCTTTTATCGGCTTAATATTGGTAAACAGAATATGGCGGCGCAGATAGTTATCGCTTTCACCATAGCCGTACTGCATGTTCAGGTGCTCGCTTTGCCACAGAATATCGCCGCTGGCGATATGGTTAATGTACTGTCCGCTGTTGGTCTGGAAGCGTTTCTTATCCGGCGAGTTACGATCCATCGCGCTTTCGATGTACGCGCCGCGCAGCGTGAAGGGGCCGTAGTTCACCGCGCCGGTCCAGCCCAAATAGGTGGTCGGGGAGAGGCGGGTGGAGTTGGAGATGACGCCAAAGTTTTTCATCGTCTGCCAGCCCCAGCGGGCGTTCAGATGAGTGTCCGCCAGGCGATACTGTAGCTTGATGTTGCGTTGACCAAATTTGGAAAAGCCTTCAGCGTTGCTCTTTTTATTCCCGCTGCCGTTGTTATACAGCACGCCGCGGGAGTTAAAGTAATCGCTGGCGCCGAGCTTGACCGCTCCGTAGTAAGTGGCATCAAAGCCAATAATATCGGCAAAATAGCCGGACTGATAATCGACGGCGACGCCCTGACCCCAGGCATTATGGACTTTCTTTGGCTCGGTCTCTTCTTCCTTAAGATATTTCCAGTAGTTTTTAAACGATAAATTCATATGGGACTGGCTGAATAACGGATCGTCGAGCACGGTATCGATATAATCGTGCTCCTTCAGGCTGTTAGTGGTCGAAGCTGACCAGGCGCTGGCGGGAATAGCCAGCAGCATAATGGCGACTGTTGTAGTATTGATTTTCATGATAAACCCCAGAGTAGGGACGCAGCGATCCAGGCGAGGTGTTTTCGCCTGAAGTCTGACGTAATAAATAATTAAGCGTGGGTATTATTTTTTATCGAGAGCCTGTTTTCCGGCTTCAACATATTTCATGGTGCCAATTTCTGGAACGGTATATTTGCCGTCTTTATAAACAATTTTAACCACCGCGGCATTGGCAAGCGGCTTGTTTTTCGCGTTATCGTCGGTTAAATCGGAAATCATAATCTGCATTGCGGTACCGGATGAAATTGCCAGCACGTTTTTATCGCCCCGGGCCTGCGCGTTTTCAACGATAGTGTGCAGCGCTGCCTGGGTACGGTTTTTTACCTGCTGATAGTTTTCCGCCATACCCTTTGGGTCGGCCGCTGCCAGCGCGTTCTGGTTGGTATCGACGGCCAGGGTGCCCGCTTTCATTTGGCTGAACAGCGCAGCGCCGTCTTTAAGCCCCAGCTGTCTGGCGCCGGCGTCGGCCATATCTTTGTTATAGCCGCCTTCGAAACCGCCGAAGAAGGCTTCTCGCAGGCCGCTGAGTTCAGTAAGTTTGTAATCACTTACTCCGGCTTGCTTAAGGATCACCTGCATGGTTTCACGCTGACGTCCGGCATCGCTGGAATAGAAGCTATCAAACGGAATACCTTTAAGCCCCTCGCCGAGATAACGAGCGACGCGAATGCCGTCTTCGGTAAGCGGTGAGTCCGCCCAACCCTGCACGCGGTCAAACGTATTCAGCAGCGTTTTGCCATGGCGGGCGAAATAGATATTCACGCCGTCATCGTTTTTAACTTCCGCCGCAGAGCAGGTTGCCGCACCTGCCGCCATCATTAATGCTATTAGCCACTTCTTCATATAACGCTCCACCTGAATGGTCTTTTTATAAGCAAAAAAAAACCTACGTCAGATATTCGACGCGAAGCATAAATAAGATTATGTTCGCTCGAACGTCTATAACGTAGGTTTCGCCTGTTCTAAACAGTAACAATCCAACAAGGGCGACGTTAGCACTAATTATGAGAAAAGACACCCTCTATTTATTATAAATGTCAGTAAATGTGATCGTCTTCATGGAGGTAATTTTGTCGATTGAGTTGTATCTTAAGTTTAATTTTCAGATTAATTGGCAGTTTTCGGCTTAAATAATTTTAGAGGATTGATCTCCGTCACAGAATAATGATGTCCGGGCTGGACTCTTTTACGCTCTGGCGTTATTTTCGCAGCACTCTGGGATTGTTACTGACAACAGGCAAAACCTAAGACCCCTGTCCGCCAATTTGGCGTGCGGCAGGAGTCTTAGGTTTTTTTTTGCGCCTAAGAAATACCTTTGCTACCCAACAAGGAGTGATGATGAGAACGAAAATCCTGACTGCCGCCATTCTGGCGTTATCTGCCGCTGGCGTACAGGCTGCTGAAAAACCGCTGAAAATACTGCTGGTTAACGATGATGGCTGCCAGTCTGTGGGGACCACTTCGCTGCAGGAAAAACTGGCGGCCAAAGGGTATGACGTCTGGATGGTGGCGCCGGCAACGAATCAGAGCGGTATCGGGTCGGCAATTACCTTTAAAACGGGTAAAGTTTTTGATGTCAAAAAAGCCGCTGACAAACGCTACTGCTTCCCGGGAACCCCTGCCGATGCGCTGGATTTTGGCCTGTGGGGCGTGCTGAAAGACGCGCCGCCGGATCTGGTGATTTCGGGCGTCAACGATGGTCCCAATACCGGTATGGCGCAGGTTAACTCCGGCACCGTGAGCGCCGCGGCCCGCGCCGTACGCTACGGTTTCCCGGCGATTGCCGCCAGCATTGGCTACCGCTTCACGGAAGAAGAGATGAAGAACAAATGGCCGAGCACGCATAAGTACTGGCCTGATTCGGTGGATTATGTCGTCTCGCTGGTGGATAAACTTAACGCCGCGCATAAACCGGGAAGCCCGATTATGCCGCAGGGGGCCGGGTTGAGCATTAACTATCCGCCGCTGCCGTCGGCTGAAATTAAGGGCGTTCATTATATTGAGAATGAACAATTCCCTGTGCCGCAGATTGGTTATGAACTTCTGGCGGACGGTACCGCCAAACAGACGATGAATCCGGAGGCGATGAAACCGGCGGAAGGGGATAATGACTCGGGCTGGCTCAACAAAGGATATATTACTTACACCCTGTTTGATGGTTCATGGAACGCGCCGCACTACCAGGCGCAGTTTGAGGCGCTGCTCGGTAAATGATGCTGTAGCGATAGTAAAGAAGAAGGCGCGGGCTCCGCGCCTTCTTTATATGAACCGATGATGAAGCGCTATTCGTCGAAGAACCAGTAGCCCTGGTTAATCAGGCGGGTCAGATCGGCAATAAAAGCCGGATTGCGCAGCGCGGCCTCGCCTAGCTCCTCTTTACCCAGCAGGGTATAGCGGCACAGCGCGTCCAGAGCCGCGGGATCGGTTGGCTCCAGCTGTTCGCTATTCACAAAGAAGCTGTCGCCGATGTGCAGTACACGCAGGCCGCTCAGGCGAGTCAGCATTTCACCGCCCGCCAGCGCGTCGACTATCTCCTCTTCTTCAAAAGGCGGTTCAGCGGGCGCAATATCCAGCTCGTGGCGCGGCGTCGTGGCAAAACGCCCAAACCAGCGGCGGAAATCTTCCGGCTGGCTAATCATCTCGATCATCATGCCGCGCAGGCGTTCCAGTTCATACTCTTCTACCCGTCCCGGATGTTCGCGGCAGGTCAAATCCGGATCGCTGTAGTGCTCGCCGCCGAGATCGTTTTCCAGCGCGTAATCGGCAAAGCTGCTGATCAAATCGCGGCCGTTTGGCCCACGGAAGCCGACGGAGTAGTTCAGCGCCGTTTCGTGAGTGATTCCGTCGTGCGGGAATCCGGGCGGAATGTACAGAATATCGCCAGGTTCCAGATCTTCATCAATGATCGGCGGGAACGGGTCGACGTGCAGCAGCGCCGGATGCGGGCAGAACTGACGCATCGGTAGCTTATCGCCCACGCGCCAGCGGCGGCTGCCCATGCCCTGAATAATAAAGACGTCGTACTGGTCGATATGCGGGCCCACGCCGCCGCCCGGTACGGAAAAGGAGATCATCAGATCGTCTAAACGCCAGTCCGGCAGCACGCGGAAGGGGCGCACCAGTTCAGCGGCGGGCATATGCCAGTGGTTTACCGCCTGAGCCAGGAGCGACCAGCCGGTTTCGCCCAGGCCATCAAAATGTTCAAACGGCCCGTTGCTGGCCTGCCATTGACCGTTCTTGAGGCTCACCAGTCGACTATCGACTTCCGGTTCCATGGCCAGCCCGGCCAGCTCATCCGGCGTAATCGGATCGACGAAATTCGCGAAAGCCTTCTTTAATACGACCGGCTGCTTTTGCCAGTACTTTTCTAAAAACTCGGGCCAGTTAATGTTGAGTTGATAAGCCATAGGTTCATACCAATAAGAAGAAACGGGCCTGATTATAGAAATATGCACCCTCAAGCCGCTTTGTCATGGGTCAAGGCTGGTGCTTAATTCATCATCTGAAGTCACGACGCGGTAAGAGAGGGGGAAACGTAAAGTGGATAACGTTGATTTTCGCAAATGTCGCTTTTGCCTGAATTCGCTGCAGCCCCCGTGGCGTCTGGCTTTTTCCCATTTTTTCCGGCGTGGAGGGAGGGTGAGAAGCTTAAATTATGAGCGTTTGATAAGTTTTTTGTATTTTAAGGGTTGCTATATCCCGGCAGCTCCCTATAATGCGCTCCCACTGACACGGCAGATGTGAATCACTTCACAAACAAC